>CAXRJY010000001.1:0-5154 GCA_964230915.1 Candidatus Poseidoniaceae archaeon
ATACAATTCATCGAGTGCTTCCTTTGGTGAAAGGTGGTCTGGGTCTATACTGGTCAGATATTCCAGTGCTTTGCTTTCTGAATCATTGATGCCCGAGGTTGCTTCCAACATTGGGTCAACATTCGGCTGACTGGGCATCATCCAACCAAGTATACTCTTCTGACCTTGCTCCCTCTTTCCAGGTTGTCCACCTTCTCCAGCCTTAGCTCCAGCGGCCTGCTTCTCCAAGAAAAGCAACAGATCCCTTGCCCTTTCGACAACATGTTGGGGAAGACCAGCTAAAGCAGCAACCTGAACACCCAGTGAATCATCACATGGCCCTTCTGCAACTCTATGCAGGAAACGCAACTGACCATCTGATTGAGCGACCTGTACGTGCACATTGGCTATTCCTTCAACCTCATCCTCCAATCCAACCAATTGATGGTAATGCGTTGCAAACAAAGCCCTACTGCCCAAACGGGTGGAGATGTCCTCGGAAACAGCCCAGGCTATTGACAAACCATCAAAGGTCGATGTACCTCTACCAACCTCGTCCAGCAACAATAGACTTCTAGAAGTAGCACGACGAAGAATGTGAGCGACCTCTATCATTTCCATCATGAAAGTCGAACGACCGCGATTGATGTCATCACTGGCCCCTACTCTGGTGAATATCCTGTCTACCAGACCGATTCTTGCTTTCTTGGCCGGAACGAAGCAACCAACCTGAGCAAGAATTGTGATCAATGCAGTCTGTCGAAGATAGGTGGACTTACCTCCCATGTTTGGACCTGTCATCAAGATGAAGCGACGGTTCTTGGAAAAGGTGGTATCATTGGCAACGAATCCATCTTCCATATCGAGAACTGGATGTCTACCATCGATTATCTCCATTCTAATGTCATCATGCAATGTTGGACGATTCCAACCTCTTCTGCGTGAAACATCAGCCAATGTTGTCAAAACGTCGATTGTAGCGACCTTGGCTGCAATCTCAGACAACAGTTCAGCAGATTCCATTGCTTGAGCACGTAATTCCCTGAACAAACTGTATTCCAGTTCATTGCAACGAGTATCGGCGTTGAGAATGATATCCTCCCATGAACGCAGTTCCTCGGTGGTGAAACGTTGTGCGTTGGTCATGCTCTGTTTTCTATGATAATGCTCTGGAACCTTTGAGAGATGGGTCTTGGTCACCTCGATGAACCAACCTATCTGGCGATTATATCGGACTTTCAATGATGGAATATCAAGCACCTCTCTCTGTGATTGCTCGAATGCGGCAATCCAATCCTTACCTTCAGCCGCCTTGCCTCGAAGTTCATCCAACTCAGAAGACCAGCCCTGGCAGAACATCTTCCCTTCCTTGATTGTCAATGGTTGTTCATCGAGCAGTGCCTCATTCATGGTAAGTCGTAAGTCGTCAAGTGCGGTCAATCCCGAAGCCAGTTGCAGAAGCATTGGGTCAGAAGACTGGACTAGAATACTCTGCAACTTGGGCATTTTTTGCAGACAATTGGCAATTGCGACCAGATCCCTGCCATTGGAACGACCATAGGTCAATTGTGTAGCCAAACGTTCCATGTCTCTCAAACCCTTCATCTGATCTCTGGTATCAGCCAGTCTACGAGGCGCCTTGATTAATGCAGATATGGCGTCTAGCCTGTTTTCTATAGCATTGATATCGGTAAGTGGACGAAGTAACCATGCCTTCAACCGACGACGACCCATCCAAGTTCTGGTGTTATCCAATGCATGGAATAGTGAACCTTGCTTCTCACCCGCTAGAGTAGAAGTCAATTCGAGATTGCGTAGCGTGGTCTGATCAAGAACCATGCTACCTTCTTCCTTGAGAAACTCAACATCACGAACAGGGACCTGGTCACTCAAATGAAGCCGGCACAGGTAATCTGTAGCCAATCCTGCAGCCTGCATTGCCAATGGATGCTGATCAAGGTCGATATGCCCTAGATCAGAACTGCCGATATTGTCTCTCAAGGCCTTCAAACGTGCTTTCTTCGGCACTTCATGCTGACTTACCACTATTCCTTGCAAATGACCAATCAATTGCCCAACTACTGCTTGTTCAGCCTCTTTACGGCTCATCACCAACTCGCGTGGTGATGAACGCAACAATTCATCGAGAAGTCGAGCCCAGCGGTCATCACCACTGAATTCGAAAGCCTGAGCATGACCAGTCGAACTGTCAACCAATGCGCAGGCCAAGGATTCTCCTGATGAAACAAGACTGGCTAGAACAGCACTGTCCTCACTCCCGATCAAACTCTCTTCATACAATGAACCGGGCGTGTATACTCTGGTCACAACTCTCTGCATCAGTTTGCTACCAGGCTCAGGTTCAGTCTGTTCGACCACGGTGACCTTGTGTCCAGCTGCCAGCATCTTGCGTAACTGTGCTTCCAAAGCATGCCATGGAAAGCCTGCCATAGGTATGGGGGTATCCGCTTTCTTATCCCGGCTGGTCAACGAAAGGCCCATCACCTCAGAGCCGGTGACTGCATCATCATGGAACATCTCATAGAAATCACCCATCCGGAAGAACAGTACGGTATCTGGATGTTCTTCTTTGATGGCCATGTATTGGTCCATCATCCCGATTTTGGCCATCCTGACAACTCCGATGTACAAACGCGTACGCGCTGGAGACACATGAGAGCAGGGAGGGTTCATGAACAAATCGTTGATTGAATGAATATTGTATCGATAATGACCGACCGACCTTGGATATTGAGAAAAAGTGGGGGTAAAGTCTTCAACCCAGCAACTCTGGACGTATGCGAGGCCCATGAGTGACGACGCGCCATCCGAAGTGTTTGTTGGAGAGACTGATGAGGCCCATCTCGGCGATGATGCCCCCGATTTTTGGGACCGAGTCAAGGTCTGGACACGTCAAGAACACGACGGCCAGTGGCTGAGTATCGGGGTTTTCGTGGCTGTTGCACTACTCGGTGCTGCGATGATAACTCAGGCTCAAGTGATTCCAGGCTACAAACTCAATCCGTTGTTGGATGACTCAAATCTTGTTGATATCGCGTGGACTGAAGATGGATCCAGCGCTCTTGCTGTCATCGATGGGGCTTCGGGCTATTCAATCATCAGATTGGATGGCCACAAAGAGACCACGATTCTGAACAGTGCAGCCAATTCGGTCGAAAGAGTAGAAGGAGGTTGGATAGTTGTTGGAGACAATGGCTGGGTAGCATCCTGTGATGACCCCTGTAATGCACTAGCAACCAAGTCCTTCACCGAATGGGATGGGACTACAGGACACTGGACCAACAACACCGATGGGCAAAGTATAGTGGACGTCCACAGTGCTGATGGAGACAGTGGAATTCTGCTTATCAGCGATTCAAACAATGAGGCCACTGTACGCCACTTTGTCAATGACAAGATCACCGAACCTGCCGCGGCATTGGAGATGGATGTGCGACTTGATTCAATCACCTCATTACCTGATGGTGAGATGATAGCAGTTGGCAGTCTGGTGAGCAAATATCCAACATGGTCAGAAGGCGACCAGAACCCCTCATCTCTTCCAACCAGAGGCGTCATCGTCGCCATTGATGTCGTCGAGAATGCAGTCCTGAATGACATTGGGAACGTGGTCAACAACTCCGCTGGAGGAAACGAAACGGTTGAAGTCATGTCATCCAGAACAACTGTCGAAATGGTTCTGGTACACATTGGAGATAATGGAGAATACCATTCAGTGATGCCTGATTCGACTTCCGAAGGCATTGCGATAATCGCCGGAACTGGTGGTGCAATGCGTATTGCTGCTGACATGAGTGTGACCTCGGTGAAGGGAGTTCCGGGTTCAACTTCTGCTGTGGCAGATAACAATGGAGATATTTGGTTCGCTGGGGATCTGAACCTTGAGCGCCCAGTTCTAGGTCTACTCGAAAGTGGAAGCAGTATCGGAGATACTGTCGAAGTTCCACAGGGTGCTGATTTTGATTCACAACTTGCAGTAATTGCCGGTGATGAAGTTCATTTCCATGGTTCATCGGAAGGTGAGAGAGTTACTCTGGACCCGAATGTCAGGAATTCGATGCAGTCTCTTTCTGTACTTGCAGACATCCTATTCGTTGTCGTCAGCCTTGTAATCCTCTCAATGATGGCATGGAATCTCTATGATAACTGGCATCTCGGTGGCTGGTGAATGTTCTATTTTCCGAGCCCGTAGGGCTCAGGGCTTCTTCCGCTCCGATTAAATAAGGGAGGGCGGTCGCCGCCAATCGGAGTTGTCAATATGGCACGCAAACCAGCGAAGATGTACCGCCGCGTCAAAGGCCCTGCATTCACTCGTCGCAAGTATATGGGCGGTGTTCCAAACAACCGTATTTTGTCATTCCATGTAGGAAACCGCGTTGCTGCGGAGACTGGTGGATTCAAGATGCATCTGGAACTACTTGCTGATGAAGCCTGTCAAATTCGCCACACTGCTCTTGAGGCTGCTCGACAGATCTGTAATGCAACCATCAGAAATGTTGCTGGAATGCAAGGATATGCCCTTCGAATCCACACCTACCCTCATCAAGTCCTTCGTGAGAACAAACAGGCTACTGGCGCCGGTGCAGACCGTGTTTCCCAGGGAATGCGCTGTGCCTTCGGTAAGAATGTAGGAACTGCTGCTCGTGTCAAGCGTGGACAACGTGTCATCTCGCTGCACTTCAACCCCGAGGACTTCCTCGTTGCAAAGGATGCTCTGCGCAAGGCCAAGATGAAGTTCCCGACACCGTGCACAACCAGATTGGTGAGCGGAGCAGAACATGTCAAGGGCTTGGTCTGAGCAATCAGTCCAGCCAAAGACTCTTTTCAGGATACCCGCTGAGTCCACTGAAGTGCTGTCATGGATGAACGCCTACGATTATTGCACGAGTCATTTGCTGACGTCAAAGTCGTATGGAAGGATGATTACCAATATTTCGTCCACCCGCTGACAGACGGAGTACCACGCGTGGATTCTGATCTGTTGAGAGCAGTGGCAGACCTGATCATCGAGAAAGTGGATTGGGACAATATCGATGTCATACTTGGAATTGAAGCGATGGGCCTACCGCTGGTCTCCACTGTCAGTCTGATGACCAACAAACCAATGCTAATCGCCCGAAAACGCGGATATGGCCTCGAAGGTGAAACCGTGGT
>CAXRJY010000002.1:0-3134 GCA_964230915.1 Candidatus Poseidoniaceae archaeon
CATGGAATCAGGATTCCATACAGTCCCATTGCAGAATTGATGTTCTCTCCGATGGACGAGATGGTTCAAGCCATCAATGATGGAATTCCTGACGCTTCTGTAGCAAGTGGAATGCATCACGTAGCGATTCCCTTGGTATTATCTTCTCCTGGGGCAATGCGAGCAACCAGCACTAATGTGCAGAGTACTGCAGGAGCCAAGACCGATGCAATGGTCGTTAACAATGCCAGTCATACAGTTGTAGCCAGTGAGGATTGGATAGAGGTTGTTGCTTCTCACCTCTCAGATGCGGGTACTCCCGCTAGTGTACAGTTGGACTTGGTCGGTGGTAGGAATCAGGCACGTGTGGAATGGCCCTTGGATGGAAGTGCTACAATAATGTCAGGTTCAAGTGATTTGATTGAATGGCATCCTGATAACCCATTTGAATACAGTATCAATGGTAGCAGAGTGAATTCACGATTCAGCTTCAGGTTGGATGCCGGATGGGATGATGAGGATTGGTTTGAGATCAGATGCCGATTGGTTCTTGAGAATGGCATTCGAAGTGTCCCAGCAGTGAAACCATTTGGCGCGGGACAGGCCTTGGGAGTGGAGAATGACATCATGATACACTCTTGGCAGGTCTTCAATGATGCTGGCGGATTGATTCCATTGGCTCAGTCGCAAATCAGGGCGGGATACAATATTTCCATAGAGGTTCAGACCGCGTTCGATAGTCTTCCTCTGACCTATTTGCCGCGTAGTGATGTAGTCAATGTCTCATTATTCGAGAACTCGGTCAAGATTGCTACAACCAGTGAATTGAGTTCGGGCAAGGCAGTATTCAATGTGCTCGTACCTCTAGGAACAACCGATCTTGAATACCGAGTGGAAATTGAGCACTTACATGGCGGAGGTGATGTCACAACTACGCAACTGAACCGTTCGTTCATCTCAGACTCGTTGGCACCATATCTGGTTGATTGTAATATCAGGCATTATGACCACCTGCAGCATTCATCCAACCAGTTGTTGCGTTTCGAAATACATGACAGGCCTTCTTTGCCGAGTGATATGAAACTCATGCTCTGGAAGTCGTGGGCTGATGACTGGGATTTTGATGGCTGGCCGAGTATTGAAGAATATACTCAATACGACCTCAATATCCCATTTGATTTGAGCGCACAACGTGGAAATTACACCTTCACCTTTGATGACCACCCTGGTGGACAGGGTGCTATCGTCGCTGGGTATGTGGTAGGTACTGACCCCGCTGGAAATCCAATCGTCGGGGGCGGTGGGCCACAACCAGATGAGCATTTGTTCATGTATCAATTGGAGACAGATGGCTCTCCAGTCATTGTAGAAGGAGTGGGTTACAAGGGTGGTCAGAAGGCATGGTTACACCCTGGTAACACCTACACGCTGGAGATTCCACTGCAGGAACCAAATGGTTTGTCGGATATCCAACAGGTTGTTATCGAATTGGCAGGCAATGCTCAAGTCGATACATTACCGATCATCTGGACCGCTGAAAACCGCCAATGCATCTCGTATTCAGAACACGTCGTCATCGAGGGATGTGATGTTTCTACTCCTGAAGAAGTGCTGACACCGTTCACTGAATATCTGACTTTGAATGTCGAGTTCACACCTCTATGGTCAATGCCCAATGAGGGCGATTTGAGACGAGAACCATCGGTTGAAGTGGTCGACAGAGCAGGGCAGTCCGCATTCTCAGTATTTCCAAACATGCGTTGGCGTTGGGGAACTGATCTGATGATAGATTCAGAGAGTGTTGTTCTTTCAGTTGATTCTGGTGAAACCACAGATGATGGAGCATGGGCAACACCGGGAGCTGAGATAAGTCTGACCGGCGTTGTTGTCTTTGCCAATAGCGGAGATGTTCCAGAGGAGAGTTTCGAGGTCAAGATTTCATTGGCAGGACAGAGTCACCACACCTCATTCATCGATGGCTCATTCTACATGCAGTTGTATGCACCCGCCGATACTGGAAATCATCCATTGACCTGGGCATTGGATTACTTACCGCCACAAGGTCGAGATGTGACTGATATTTCGTCTGCGTTGTTTTGGATAGTAGTAGATGGAATAGGTCCTGAAGTGACCGAAGTGGTGGCGCCTAGAGTTGGCGAACAATTACCTGTCAACAGTTTGGCTGAGATGACCTTTGATATTCGAATCAAGGAACTTGAGGAGATAGATCCACAATCATTGTATCTCAATCTGAAATTAGTGGAGGGTCTTGAAGCAGATGGTAATGTCATTCTCATGAAACAGATCGAACTTCAATTGCCTGAGGGCGTCTTATCGAGCCAACAGATTCGGGCGATGGCAGTAGTGCATTTCCTCAGTGAGGTTGCAGAAGAGGAGTTCCTGCAACCAACATCGTTACATCTCTGGGTGACCGGCAATGATGTTGCTGGCAATCAGGTGTTATCTTCATCTACCATAAATTCCGAAAATGCTCCTTATGCGTCTTGGAATATTGAGCAGTACAAAGCGATATGGAGCGTTTCAACAGATGATATCGACCTGCCAGAAGGGGCAATAGAGGTCGAACAGGTTCATTCAATCTCAATCACTTTGAGGAATGTTGGACTTGCTGGAGGAACAGGTGAGGTTTGGGTCACAGGTCATGATCTTACAGGGACCTCGTTTGACTTGTTCAAGCAGGATGTGGAGGTTGGAGCAGGCGGAAGTGAATTACTGACTGTTGATTGGAAACCCAACCAGATTGGATTGCAGTGGATCGAGGTCAGGGTGGATGGCGAGTATCTAACCAGTACAGATGAAGTGGATGTTCAACCGCTGCGTGAAGAGGGTTCATTCCTCGGAATCGAAGGGGTTGATGATAGCGTACTGATCATATTCTCGGTTCTGGTTCTTGCATTGGTCGGCATATTGTTCATGTTCCTCAAAGATTCAATCTTGAGACGTGAAGGTGAATGGGATGGCGAGGAATTGTGGGAGGATGAGTCTGAATACTCCGATGGAGAATCAGAATATGATGCTTCGTTGATTCCCCAGACCCCTGTGCAGAGTGGAGGAATGATTGCTCAACCACAACATGTGGACCCGTATCAGATGGCAGCCCCTGCTGTACAGGTTCAGGCTCAACCAATGAACCC
>CAXRJY010000003.1:0-6619 GCA_964230915.1 Candidatus Poseidoniaceae archaeon
ATCAGGATGATTTCCCAGAAGATGAACTTGAATGGCTCGATACAGATGATGATGGTATAGGAGATAATGCAGATACAGATGACGATGATGATTCTTGGACCGATATGTGGGAAGGTCTGTGTAATACAGATTCCAAGTCTAATACCAGTGTTCCTGATGATTTCGATTCAGACATGATATGTGATTTGTTCGATGATGATATCGACAACGACGGAGTATCAAATGATATGGATGCTTTCGATAAAGACGCCAATGAAACTTCTGATTTTGATGCCGATGGCATTGGTGACAATGCTGATGATGACGATGATGGTGATTTGTGGTTGGATGTCGATGAGATCACTTGTGGAACCGATCCTCTGAATGCAACCAGTACTCCTGACAATGTTGAATCCTGTAATGCAACCAAGAAGAGTGAAGAAGTTGTTGAAAATCCAACTTTCGTGACTAAATATTGGTGGCTCTGTGTAATTTGTCTGCTGTTGTTGTTGTTACTTGTTCCAATGCTTATAGTCGCCAAGGAGCGTGGCGAGTCCGTGTTTGTCATCATGGGAATGATGCGAAGTGGACCGCAGCCTCAACACACGATTTCTACTCCTGACTTTGTTTCTGGCTCAGGAACCAAGACCGACCCTTACTTGCTTCAGACCATTGAAGGCCTAGCACCTGGTAAATCAAAATCCAGTAAGGAATCCATCACCATCACTCATCTGTTGCCTGAGACCATTGTTAGATTCATGGATATGAATGCGGAAACAAATGAAGGCCGCTTCAATATGGCAGATATTCTGGTGGAAGCAGAAAATGAGGATAAGGATGGAAAGGAAACCGGTTCAATCTCATTCAAACTCGAATTCGAGGATATCTATGATTCCAATGATGGTGAAGAGTACACCGCCTTGATACGAGCAGGTAATTCGACGGTATACTTCCAATGGACAGTTTGTATCAAGGGTACTCCAAGCGGAAAGAAGAAGCGTAAAGACTCAAAGAAAGAGGATCCTTCACTTAAGAAAGCCAAGTCCGAGGCTGCCGCGGCCAAGAACAAGGAAATCGAAGTCAAGAAGAAAGCAGAAGAAGATGCTCGAAAGAGGATAGAGGCTGAAGCCGCAGCAAAGAAGAAGGCTAAGGAAGAAGAATCTAGAATCAAGAAGGCTGAAGATGAAGCACGTCAGAAGGCTGAAGCCGAAGTCAAACAGAAGGCCGAAGCCGAGGCTAAGGCCAAGAAGGAAGAAGAAACTCGAATCAAGGCAGTTGAAGATGAAGTTCGTCAGAATGCAGAGAGTGAGGCTGCTGCAAAACTTGCAGACATGGAGGCGATGATGGCGGAGAAGATGGCAGCTCTGGAAGACAAGATGGAAGGCTTGTCCAAGAAGGAGGCGGAATTAGCACGTGTCGCAGCCAAGTCTGAATTCATCGATTTCACCACTCTTGGAACTGCTACTGCAGCGGAAAAGGATGACTTGCAACGAACCAAAGGAATTGGACCATTCATTGAAGAGAAATTGAATGCATTGGGTATTTTCACCTTCAGGCAGATTGCAAACATGACTCCAGAAATTGAGGATCAAGTGAATATCGCAATTGAGTTCTTCCGCGGAAGAATCAAGAGAGACAAGTGGGTCAAACAGGCCAAGGAATTCCTCAAACAGGATTGATAAAGTGATGGTGAGGCGATGTCTGGAATAATTGATCAGATTGATTCCCTGGATGATTCAGTGAAATTGGCCATAACAGGAATAGGGGTGCTGATGGCTATCGTGCTATCGAGATTTATGATCGTGCGACCTTGGCTCAAGATAGTGAAGATGACAAGTGCTGAATGGGATGATGATTTACATGCTCCAATCTCCAACCGCTTGTACGCATTCATTTTAGTCGGCGGCATTCATCTTTCTCTGAATTGGATATATCCTGAAGATGGAGAGGTATTGACTACTGCCAGCCCCTTCTTTTCGGTATTCTACATCTTGTTGAGCACTTCACTCGCCAGTGTTTCAATCAGGCACATCATTCCTGCTGTTTCAGAGCGATTCAGCAACAAGTCAAGTGTAACAGTATCAGGCAGTAACCCTTTGATAATTTTCATCTTGAGAGCAGCACTTTGGTTTGGAGGTATATATCTTGCATTATCAGAGATGGGTATTGAATTATTTGGGCTACTCGCATCATTAGCAGTATTTTCCATCATTATTGGTCTTGCAATGCAGCAGACCCTAGGAAATATCGTCAATTCATTCATGCTTGCTCTCGACCAGCCATTTGAAGTTGGAGATAGAATCGAGGTAGATGGGATGATTGGGTCGGTGGCATCAGTTGGGATTCTTTCAACCAAGATTCTGACTTATGAGGAGACCTTGGTGGTCATTCCCAACAATACTCTAGTCAATTCTACTGTAATCAATCATGCTCGTGGTGGAGGTGATGGGGTTGCTCGCAGAATCTCTTTGGTATTGGATATTGGTGTTGAATATGGAGAAGATGTTGATCATGTCAAATACACCTTGTTACAGTTGATGCGTGAATGTCCATATGTCATCGATAAACCTAATCCAAGAGTGTTGTTGAATGAATTGGGAGACTTCGCTAAGGTCTTCAGGCTGTATGGATGGGTCAAGTATTACAGTGATGAGTGGGTTGCCAAGGATTGGATGCTGAAGTCCATTGATGAAAGATTCTCACAAGAAGGAATCGGTATTCCATTCCCGACAGCATTGCATATCGGTACTGAATACAAGTCATCGGTCAATATGCGCAAGAAGAACGCTAGTGTTCGTTTGGCAAGAATGCAGATGATCAAGGAGGACAAGAAACTCCGGGAAGAACGTGAATCTGCAAGGGTGGAATTGGAAGATATCAAGGAACGCCTCAAGGATATCGAGTTGGACAAATCAGAGCGAACCCTGTTAGAGGAGACCGCTAGAGAATTAGAGAAAATCATCTCGATGTTTGAAGCGGGCGATGATTGAGTGATATTGTCAATCTTCGTTCTCGACAGTAAATCATTAGCGTGACAAGCCTACGAGCCCCCATGCTCAGGCGCTTGGCCCTGTTGGTGATGACGGCCCTGCTCTGCATGCCGGCATTCACTCTCGTTGCTGATGCACAGATTGGTAGCCTGCTCAGTTGCCCTATCAGTACCCTGACCGGCAGCACTTCTCCTGAGCAGGTCCACATCTCGATGAGTCAGGATGAAAGTCAGATGCATGTCATCTGGGCGACTGAATCGCAGACCGGTTCTGAGGTCGAATGGGGATTGGATGGTTCTCTTGACAACAACGACATGGGGGAAGAGTTCTGCTATGACCATGATATGGTATTCCACAGCGGTGTCATGACGGGACTTGAAGTTGCAAGCACTTACTCTTACCGAGTCGGAGATGGAAGCGACTGGTCTGAGGTTTACTCCTTCAAGACCAGAGATGTTGCGTCTGATTTCACCTTCCTTGCTTTCGGTGACCACGGTATGAGTTCAGAAGGTATGGATACCACCGATATGGTGGTTGACAGTGGAGCGGATTTCCTCATTCTTTCAGGAGACATTTCCTATGCCAATGGTGAGCAATCGGTTTGGGATGATTATCTCGACTACAATCAACGCTCGATGAGCAACATGCCATGGATGATGGTTCCCGGAAACCATGAGAACGAGCCAGGGTATGGATTCGAGGCCTATGAGGTCCGTTTTGAATATCCATCTTCCTCAGGCTCTGATCATTGGCATTCCTTCGATTATGGACCGATTCACTTCGTCGGTTTTTCCACTGAACATGATTACAGCGTTGGCAGTGAACAATATCAGTGGTTGGAGTCTGACCTTGGCGATGCAGTCCAGAATCGAGAGCAGACCCCGTGGCTCATCGTCTATGCTCACAAGCCGATGTACACCTCCCATGATGATGCTACGCATGATGAGGATGAAGAATTGCGAGCCGGATTGGAAGCCCTGTTCGTCGAGTCAGGAGTGAATCTGATCATCTGGGGTCATGACCACTTCTACGAACGAACCTGGCCGGTCATCGATGCAGAGGTACAGCAACGCGGAGATGACGGAGATGGCAAGATGTTCTCTGGCTCCCACGCTCCTATCCATCTGATCGTCGGTACAGCGGGGAGGGGGCAGTACCAGTATTCCGATGAGCCACCACCATGGTCTGCATATCGTGAGCAGTCATATGGAATAGTCAAAGTGAGTGTTGATATCGAAGGTGAGTCCTTGCAGGTTGATTATGTCAGGCAGAATGGAGAGGTCGGTGACACCTTCACTCTGAGGCAAGGAGAACCCATGCCTTCTGAAGATGATGACAGCATGCCTGCCCCTTCTGTGGTGTTGACGCTGATGGCGTTCATGATGGCAGTGGTGTTCAGAGACTCTCGTCCTCGTCCTTCCAGCGCTTGAGAATCTCCTCAAGTCCGCTTTTCTGTTCCGTGTCAAGTTCTTCCCCTTGTGAAAGCAATTGTTCGACTTCTGCACCATCTATGCGTCCATCGGCGAGCGCTTGCTCCAGTTTGGCAGCCAGAGTTTCGGGAATATTACCGAGCACCTCCTCAGCCTCCTGTTGGCGTACTTCCTTGCTGGCCTCGTCGAGTTTCTGTTCGACCAGTTGATACTGCTTCTCATCCAATCGTCCTTTGCGGTAATCCTCTGCAACATCCTTCTTCATGCGGTCGAGTTGTTGTTCCAGTTCACTGACATTCTCTCCAAGCTCACCTACAACTCTGTCCAACTCCTCAAGATACCAACGCACCTTGGCCTTGCTCTTGCGAATGAACATCCAACCGATCAGTGAAGCGATGACAGCCCCTACCCCAATTGTCAGGTCACCCCATCTCTCTATCCATCCTTCTTTTTCATCTCCAGAAGCAGCAGTGTTCTGTGCCCCATCTTCTTCACCACCTACTGTGGTGAATGAATAGGAGAAGGCTTGCATCGGATTCCCTGCCATGTCGTTGACTCCATCAACCGTCACCGTGTAGAGAGTCCCTTCTGAGAGATTGGAGTCAGGAGTGAATATCAGTTCACTCTTGCTTCCTGCAAGTCCACTGCTCATGCTTCCATAGACCACGCCCGCTTCATTCGCCAATGTGACGCTTGCACCTTCTAGGATCATCTCGCTGAAGCGAATGGCCACGGTTGAGTTGATGGCAACACTGTTTGCATCGACCATCGGTGCCAACTGCTCATTCAGTATGCTTGGAGCAATGGTATCGATTGTGACTGTTATTGCAGCAATTGATTCATCATGTCCCAGCCATTTGTGAGAACCATCTCTGAGGTCGAGAATAAGGAGATGCTGACCTTCAGGAAGGCCAGTGAACTGCAATGGGTCCATCGATTTGTGCATCTTGCTGTTCGAAGCTCCATGTTCGTCGTACATGAAGTGGAGATGTGGGCCTGGAAATTGGGATGTGTGATTCTCAGAAGCAAATACCACGTCAAATGAAGTTGTGTTCAGATAGGTGCCTTCAACAGGGCTGACGAAGGAGATTCTTGCAATTCCAACGCTGAAGGTCCAGGATTGGTCTGCCAGTGCAGCACCGGTATCATTCACCACTCCACTCAACTCAACCGTGATTGTTTCTCCTTCTGGGCAAAGTCGGTATGTTTCATCAGAGTTCTCGCAAGAGCGTTCTGGAAGAGAGATTCTTACATCATCACCTACCACTGAGATATAGGTTCCAGCGATGACTCCAGTCAGGTCGCTGCTTACTTCGGCATTGGCAGAATCGATGTTCGGCTCTTCACCCTTATACTCCACCACAATTTTGTCATGATCATGCCATGTGACGGTACTGTCGGCATCAGGAGTAAGGACGACTGTGGCTGCTCTGGCCTCGCTCAAACTGGTAGAGTTCTCATTCGAATCTGAAGAAATAGATGCGGGAGTGGTCGTTGAGGAAAGCAGCAACAGCATCAGCGAAATGACGAGACACGATACAAGATTGCGACCCGCCATGCAACTGCATGGGCCTGTAGGCTTTAATCAGTGCCAATGATACTCAGAAGTCGTAGCGACCTTTTCCAGATGAATCACCTTCATCTTCCTCTTCAACTTGGCCAGCCATCTCCTCGATACTCATTTCTTCCTCTTCGTCAGTTCCAGAATCTTCTGCATCTTCTGTATCATCAGAGCCGCTCTTTGTTCCGGCTTTCTTCTTTCCACCATCACGAATGACTTTGTAGGCCTCGAATTCAATGTCGGAAATGTGCCCATCCTTATCGAAGTCAAGACGGCCCCACATGTCGCTTGAGACCCGTTCCTCCTCGAGTTCTGCTTTGAGTTTCTTGATGTTTCTTGATGAGACCATCAAGAATACTCCAACCATGACAATGATGATTCCAATCACACCCATGACCAGATTCGGATCCAGTCCACTCTCCTTGAGAACTACGGACCAGCCCTTATCATCGCTGTAATCATTTGAGTCGCCTCCGTCATCCGTCTCATCTACTTGTGAGCCTCCTACATCATCGGTTGAACGCTCAGGGTCATTGGGGAATGCATCTGAATTATCGCCAACTCCGTCTCCATCTGAATCCGTGGTTTCGTTGGCATTATTCGGGAATTCATCTGCATTATCTCCAACCATGTCGCCATCGCTGTCGGCTGACTCGTTG
>CAXRJY010000004.1:0-11411 GCA_964230915.1 Candidatus Poseidoniaceae archaeon
TCGAATGGAGCCTGTTGAAACTCACACGAATGAGAAGGATTTCGACACTGTTGGAGCATATCATCCCTAATCATGCCTTTACGCGATAATCGATGACTATCTGTTCTCCATTAGCGAGAATATGATCACCATAGGTCTCAACTTCAACATCATTTACTGTCATGACCAACTCATGCGTTTCGTTGACCCTTTTGTCTCCAATACCATCCGCAGAGAAATAGACGTCCCAGATCGGGAAGAATACTCCCAATTCAACCTCTACTGGCTCATTGGTCTCAACATGTAACTTGCCGCTTGAATCATGTGTATGGATAACATGCATCCCATCGCACACGGAAGTTGAAATGCCAGTATTTTCGGGAATAGAAACCAACTGGCCATCGATATAGATGCTCAGATACGGGTGGAAATGCTGAGATAGATTGGAATGGGAATCAAGACAATCGTAAGCAAGGCTGTGATTCTCTCCAGAATAATTCGATGGATTCTGTGATTGTTCTGTAGTATCGGAATCAGAGTTTGAATCATCAGTTGGTTCATCTTGTACGGTATTCTGCATCACAAGACCAATGAGGATTGCTCCAGTGATCAGAAGTATTCCTGCAAGAATTTTTTGACTCATTCTTCTTCATCTCCAGAACGAGATGTCGGTTTAACGAATCCCCCGCCCTTCTTTCGCTCATTCCTACGCTTCTCTCGAGCCTTGGCTGCATGAGCAGCTGCAGCGACTTCTGGAGCCCATTCATCTTCGGTCTGCAGATTCTTCAATTTGAGGAAGAACACAAATGCAATGACATCAGCAATATGAGCAAGACTGCAATATTGGCAGAATGTCATTTCCATTGGCACTATCTCAATGTACAGGAGGTAGAGGGCGATCAGTATTCCGAATCCAGAAATGACATAGCCTGCATTGAGATACAGTGGCACCCAAGATGCAGTGTGTTCCTTGCGCACGCTGATTGCCAGGAATCCCAATAGAGCAAATGCCAACATTCCAACCATTCCCCATGGAATCCCCATCAATGGGACCGTGTTGTAGTCTGCATTTGCCAGTACATCTCCGCAACTAAAAGAACCAAACGCTGAGCAACCGATATCTCCGCCCATCTCGTGATACTTGTTATGGAACCACCAGGTATGTGTGCTTACGGTGAAACCACCAAGCAGTACCAAGGTCAATCCGGTCAACAATTTGTCTCGTGCAGAGTTGAAGATCTTCCTCCAACCATTCTCCTTGTACAATTGGTTCGAATATGGTGAGGCGACAAATAGCCCCAGTAGAATGATGGTGGCATGGCCTGCCAACATGATGTTGCTATCAACCATCTTCAAGCACCCAACCCATCAGTAGGAACTAATCTGAACAATGCTTCTGCTAATTCTTCACCAGCATTGTTCTTTTGATTCCAAATCACTACACCATTTGGACTCAGGATAAAACTCGTGGGTGTGCCTGAGACGTCCCAATCTTCCATAGACGATGCATCTCTATCGTCAACATATAGAACATCGACGTGAGGACCTCCATCTCTAGAATTACAGTTTCCAGTTCCATGATCGCAACCCATGTAGTCAGTCTTTTCCTGGAATGCTACTATCTCCTCACGCGTCGATGTGAAATCTTCGTTGAACTTGAAATCAACAGCTATTGCAATGAATGAAACTCTGCCGCTCCAAACGGATGATAGTTCTTCCATCTCATCTCCAAAACCCATGCATACCGGACAATCGGTTGACATGAACTCAATAACGAACCACGTGGCATTGTAATCACCCTCCGTCCAATTTGCTGCAGTCAGGTCATAAAGATCGAAGTTCTCCCAAGAAGTACCTGCACCATGGCGGTGAGACTTGCCTTCTATATTCGGTGGCATCTCTCCTTCGTCAACTCCCATCGGAACCGCATCGGTTGTTGAGAATACTATCATTACTGCAACCAAAAATACCCCTACTACCAAGAGCATGCTACCTACACGGGCATCATTAGCGGCTCTGGAATGTTTTGCAAATTCTGTCATCTTCATTCAATCACTCTCTTAATCATGTAATCCGATCTCCTCTATCAGGCTACGGGCAGTATGCCGGATGGCCTCTTCACTGTTGAATGTGGGGGAGAACCCGCTTTCTAACAAACGGTCTACGGACAGCATCGCCTTGGGCACATCTCCGGCCCAACCTCTATCTCCACCAGTGTATTCAATGCTGACATCGCTGAATCCACTCTCTTCTACAACAATCTCCGCGATTCTTCTTACAGAACAAGTATCGCCAGAACCAAGATTGTAGCAATTGATGTCATCACCTGCATTTTCCACGACATGAATCATGGCTCTGGCGGTGTCATTGACCTCCATGTACGATTTTTCCTGCAGCCCATTTCCAAGAACCTCCAATCTAGAAGAATCGGCCTTGAGTTTGTGTATGAAATCAAAAATCACACCATGAGTCCCTCGGGCACCAACTATGTTGGCGAACCGGAATATCCAGCAGCGAAGCCCAAAGGTACCAACCCACGAGGTCAACAATCCCTCACCCGCCAATTTACTCGCGCCATAGAGAGAAATTGGAAACAGTGGACCAAAATCTTCCGGCGTCGGCATTACTGCCGCTTCTCCATAAACTACAGAGGATGAAGAAAAAGCAATGTCCTTGACTCCTGAGACTCGCATTGCTTCAACTACGTTGTATGTAGCAACAGTGCCTTGTTTGAGGTCAGTATCAGTGACTCTTGTGCCTAATCTGATATCTGGATTGGCCGCTAGGTGCCACACCATTTCCACTCCATGCATTGATGAAACCACAGAATCCAGATCCAGTAAATCGCCTTGGTGCAATTCAACATCGTTTGTTGAATGCCCAGACAGGAATTCCTTTCTCCCACTGGATAGATTGTCGAAAACTCTCACGCGATGACCTTTTGCCACCAACTCATCAACAAGGTGAGACCCGATGAATCCTGCGCCTCCAGTCACCAAATGTAGCATGATGTTCGCACCGCCGACCGAGGAATTCGGTTTGAGGATTGTGTTATCTCGACATCGGCATCATAGCACTACTAGAATAGTAAAAATAGGTAGTCACAGAGTAGAGATTTCTTTGATATGCTTAGAACATCAACCACAGTTTCGTTGGAGCAGGATGGTCATGTCAGGAATAATGCATCAGCCAATCCAACGAGTCCTCACCCAATGGTGCTAAGGTGAGGAATATCAGCACCAGGAATGTGAAAAAATGACAAAGAAACAGAATGATGAGAAAGATGAGAGTATGAACAATGAAATGAATGATGACAGGAGCCCTTCGCTGCTGGTAGGATATGTTCGCAAGAGCAATGCTGGTGGGGCACTGAAAGTCTCTGTCAACACCAGTGCATTCAGCGACTGCAACACATACACCACAAGTGATGGACAGAGTTACGTTCCTTTGGTGATCAGCATGTCCGCAGTACGCAGGGTAATCGATGGCGAGAGGGCAGTTACAACCCTCAGTCACCTACTTCCAGAATGAGTGCTTTCAGCCACAAACACGTATATTCGCTCAATTTCTAGATATGTTGGAAGAACAATTAAACAGGGCCGGACGCCGGAATATTCTGATGGAGGACGACGAAAGCGGTGGCTTGAACATTGTCGCCGGCCTTCCCATGTACAATGAGGAAGAGACCATCGGCACCATTCTGATGCAAGTTCAAGAGCATGTGAATGAAGTGATCTGCGTAGATGATGGATCCTCTGACAGCTGTGCTGCAATTGCTACTCGAATGGGCGCTGAGGTGATCCGCCACAGATTCAACAGAGGGTACGGGGGTGCTCTCAAATCCATTTTCCATCATGCCATCGAAGGAGATGTAGACATCCTTGTCGTTCTCGATGCGGATGGTCAACATAACCCAGACGACATCCCACGCATCATTCAACCAATCTTGGATGGAGAAGCAGATATCGTAATTGGTTCTCGTTTTGTTGAAGGTGGAGAAGGCGAATCAATGCCAACCTATCGGCGCATGGGGATCAAAGTGATTACAGCGGCATCCAACCTTTCCAGTGACCTCGATATCAGCGACACTCAAAGTGGTTACAGAGCGTTCTCAAGATTGGCTCTAGAAAGACTGCGATTTGACAGTGAAGGAATGGAGTTGTCCCTTGAGTTGCTGGAAGATGCGAAAGAGAAGGACCTCACGGTCAGGGAAGTACCTACTGTGATCAGGTATAATGTTCCAAAAGGCTCCTCATTCACTCCATTATCACATGGATTTGTAGTATTGGCATATGCATTGGTAACACTATCACAAAAGAAACCTCTCTTGGTGCTTGGACTTCCAGGAGTCACTCTACTTCTAACAGGCGCCGCCATGGGATTGCGGGCAGTAAATCAAGTAAGTGAATACACACACTTCTCTGTAGGCTCTGGACTATCGGCGGTATGGGTTGGAGTTCTAGGACTGGCATTATTGGCAACCGGCGTGGTTCTCCAAAGTGCGAGGTCATTCATGCGTCTGTTGATCGTCCGAGAATTCGGAATGGATTAAGCCAAGGAACTGGTGCATTCGGCGAATCCTTTGGACACGTATTTTTGCTCAATCGCAGTTTCTGCGAGGGAGAAGTTGATGTCTCAATCTAGACACGACCTGCCATGAGCGCCCCTGCACCAAGTGATGGTGGAACGTTCAAAGATTCAATCGAATCACTGAAAAGTGGTTTCCAGAAGAAATTGAAAAGGGGGAGTGAAGCCTTTGAAGATGGGCTTGATCGGTTTTATTCTGCTTTACTTGAAGCACCCAAAGTGACCCTGATACTGATGCTCTTGATGACAGCATGGTTCGCTAACCATGGGAGTACCTTCCAGGAGCAGATTGAAGATGATGTTGAAGTCTTTCTTCCGGAAGGAGCTGATTCAACAGACCTGCTGCTAGAAGTCCGCGAAGAATGGTCCACTGATATTGGTTTGATATATATTCAAACCAATAATGCAGATCTGGGTAATGGATATGGATACAATGTAACAAGTGTCCGTGTGCTGAAAGAGATATCCTGGCTTGAAGGGGATGACAGTAACGTCGAAAATGGAACTTCCAGTAGAGGTTTGGATTGGGACAAGAATGACAGAGGAATCAATGATGGAATATTGTGGGTAATCTCACCTGCACAGGTCATCAAGGAAGTGAACAGTACAGATGCACGCTTCAATACCGCAATGTGCGAGCAAATCCTCCAGAAGCGTCTTCCAGTCAATATCGGATGCGAGGGGACTGTTGAACAAAGCAACACTGGAGGTTCATACTCTATCCCAGATGACCAAGATAGGGTAGATGAGATAGTCGCGCAACTGAACGGTTCGTTATCGAGTCTTTCTAGAGATACCAATGGCGACGGGATTTGGGATACCACTGTCATTGTGATTGGGCTACATCACGACATGAGAGTCGTCACTGGAGTTTGGGAAGATTTCGATGATTTCTTTGTCCATATCGATGAAATCATCGACCCTGAGAATCGTCCCGAATGGATGCTTACAGAACCAAGCGGTACCACATTCATGCAAACAGGTCTGACCAAAGTACTGCAGGATGTATCTGATGCCATCTACGAAGACTTGCAGGCAATGATGCCGATATCATTGATCATCGTCGTTCTGGTCATTACTTCTCTTCATCGCAGCATGAAGGTCGTGATAATCACCGGCTTACCGATTACCATGGCATTGGCGGTCACCTTTGGTACCACGGTTTTGATGGACATCACCTTGACTCCAATGATTGTTGCTTGTGGTCCGATATTGATTGGTTTAGGAGTAGATTATGCCCTGCATATGCTGAATCGTATCGAAGAAAGCCGAGGTAAACGTCTCGATGACCTTGCTGAACAAAACCATCTTCGTCGCAGGCAAGGTCTGCCTGAGGAACCAATGCCTGACATATGGGATGCAGGGCTATATCGTGAAGCCATTCTAGAGATGTCAAGAACGACAGGAGTGGCGGTTTTCCTATCTGCTTTCACTACTATTGTTGGGTTTTCTGTAATGATTCTCCCCGCCATCGTCCCAGTGATTCCTATCAGAACAGTAGGGATGACTCTGGTTATTGGCATCCTCTGCACCCTTGTTTTCTCTATAATTTTGGTACCAACTCTTGCTTGGTTGCTCAAATACCACAAACGTGAGAATCCACCCATGTGGGGTAAGATTGGAAGGTTTCCAGTCAAACATTTCTTGTTAATTCTGATAGTTACTGGTGCAATCACCACCTACGGCATTCTCAATATGGATGAGCTCGATGAGCCAATAACCGGTTCAAGTGAAGCTCCGGAAGGAATTGATTCACTGGATACCTTAGCCACCTACTCGGAACAATTCGCTGGTGGACAAACAAGTATGTTCATTTTTGATGCGACGCAGAGACAAAACAGCAATGGAACAACCAATATTCGAGACATCCCAGTTCTCGATGAAATGGATCGTCTGGAGAATAGAATCATCAATGAAGTGAACAACACAACAACAACCAGTCTGATAACATTCCTACGTTCAATTCCAATCGTGATAGAGGATGAAAACACCGGCATCACCCTGTACAACGACTCGATGTGGGGATTCCTGCACGATGAATGTTGGACTGTGCCAATAGACCCTACCCAGCCAAGGCTGGAGTGTGCATTCTTCTATGCCATGGAAGCGGATCCAAATGGACGAGCAGGATGGCGAGCAGACATGGTTGACATCATCTTTGATTCATTATCAAATGAAGTTCGCTCAATGTTACTGAATTCAGGAGAAAGAAAGGGACTGGTGTATTGTGTCCAACCATATCTGAACCTGGTATATGCGGGTGGATTGAGAGACCAGATAGATGAAATTCTATTGGAAGAAAATCAACTTGAAGGAACATCGACGAGCAAACTGACTGGCGGACTACCGGTTTCGTTGGATATCAACGAAGGAATCCATGATTCTCAATCAAGCACCACAATATGGACCATGATTATTCTGACATTGGTTTTGATGGTGGTGTTCCGCTCAGTCAAGTTAGGTATAATCACAATGATCCCCGTTGCTGTAGTGATTCTCTGGCAGCCATTACTGATGCAATCAGGAGATGTCAATGTCAATATCTTCACCGCCATGATCGGCACTATAGTTTTCGGAATCGGTGTTGATGACAGCATACATGTGATGCATCGAATACAGGAGGAGAAAGAAACTCCGAATGGCATTCAGAATTCTATAGAACATACTGGTCAGACTATTTTTGAAACAACAGTAACAACTGTTGGTGGTATGTCTGCTGGTTTCTTCGTATCTTTCCCTGGATTAGAGAATTTCTTCATCATGATGATGCTGCTGATTTTCTTCGCCTTCCTGACATCAGTATTCGTGATGCCAGCACTGATCTCTGCTTGGAACACAGGAGAATCCAAAATAAAGGGTGAACAAAAATGGGGTGATTTTGGAGATGACCCGATTCTTGAACAGAAGGTGATTGACGCAGGGCTCGTCGACACCTGAAATGTGGAGGGAGCAGGGAGTAAGCCCCTTTCTGTTGACCTTTCAGCTGACCGCATTCAACTATGCGTCCTACCCGGCCCTATGCGTGCAGCATCAAAGGGCCTGTTTGGACTTGCTCCAGCGGGGATGCTCGTTTCATCGACAGTTGGGAAACCTCCGTCTTGCGACATCATTGTACACTCCCACTGCCGTTCGTTTCTACTACAGTGCCTGCCCTCCCGGGCACCCGGATCATCCCGAGCCGCTCGCACTATGGAGAGGGGACTTTCCTCAGGGTCCAACCCTGTCAGCGGTCCTCCTGCTCCCTCCACGAAAACAAGATGAAGATGCATTTGGCTTCAATACTGTGACTCACTGGTGATATCTTTGATCACTCTGTTGAGGTGCATACGGACTGTATTGTGGATCACTGGACGCATAAGGGTCAACTTGCCCAGAGTATGCGGTAGGTTGGCTCTGCGGGGCTGCCACATATGGAGCGATTACTCCCGGCTCATGAGAAACTGCCACCTGCTGAACGGCAACAGGAGCATATTGGTCTTGGGAAGGCACTTGCTGAGGATGGAAATCATCTCCTCCAAGATAATGATCCTCTTCATACAACAGGGATTCAGAATCATCACCTGAACTGCGCATGAAAACTCCCAATACTACCAATAAGGCAAGCAACAGTAAACCAAGAATCCATACGAATATTGGATTGACTTCACCAATTGAACCGGTGAGCCATGAATCATCATCCGAATGGCGTATCTGAATCTCTTCGCTCTCCCCAACAACGACATCATCGAGATAGATGACCATGGTATATTCGCCGTTCTTCTTCAGATGCCAATCGACTCTAACCAATTCCGTCTGGCCCGACTCGATTCCAATATCAGAGTCAAAGATGGTCTTTGATGTCAAGTCTATATCGACAGCCTCGACTCTTACTCTGACAGTTCCATTCATACGACCCTCGTTCAGCACATTGAGATCTATCACCAGATCCTCACCTACGAAAGCAACTCCATCTGATGAAGTACCAATCTCACCACTCAGAACAAACACCGGTTGTACCAACTCAACATTCCATGAAGCCATAGGAGATTCATCTGAATTCAAGTATCTCGACATTTCATTTCCTGCAGCATCATATCCCGTGACCCAGACCTCAAGAATCACTTGATTCTCGAACTGCCGTATATCTACAATGGATTCAATCTCCAACACAGCCAATACTGGAATTGCTGAACCACTACTGCGGGCATCTGCAACCGAAGCGTTCACGCTCCCCTCTGCCAATGGCAGAGAATTAGTATCTGATTCTCTTAATCTCCAATTCAAGACCAAATCATCTCCAGACATCTGTATATCTTCATGAATCCTGAACTCTACCTCTATGGAATCCAGTGAATCCAATGGAATTACAGAATCAGGACGCGGCGAGAGGACGTCACTGATGCGGGGGGCAGTAGCATCGACAACGAACCATATGGTTGCCTCATCCCTATCTGTCACATCATTTCCCATTGCAGGTAGATTACCCAGTGACAACACAAGTGGGTGTTCTCCAGTCTCAGCAGGCATTGTTAATTCAAAATTGAATGAGCCATTCTCTGAAAGAGCCCAGATGTTGAAACCTCGAAATCTACCAAGGACGTCAAAAGTTTGAGTTGTCAATTCTCCAGAGTCCTCCCATCGTACCAAACCGGAAACAGAGATTGATTGGCCGGGTTTGACCCAAGCGCCACTGGCATCAACTCCTTCTCCCGAAGACCCAACTGAGATGCTCGAAGTATCGATCATCAAATCAGTACTGAATCGCCAACGTAGATGCGGCAATATAGAGTACGAACTCTGAGAGGCCCTATCGGTCACTTCTACTGTTGGCTCGCGATAAGTGAATGGGTCGGGCTGCATCTCCCATCTGATCTTGAACTTCATATCGAAAACCAGATCGGTTGCATATGGGCTAGAATCTCCAGTACGGGATAACAACCCGCACGAAATCACTTCTAGGTGAGAATCAGAACTCACGCACATGCCATCTGAACTACTCCACAAAACCGCCATCGGCGCAGTTGGGATTGTACTTGCAAGTTCCACACGAATAGTGGATACATCACTGCGTCCATTGGGTTCATCGAATGGGAATTGCATATGTTGCATCTCACCAGGATGCATCCAAGACTTTCTCCCTTCCACATGACCTGCTGAAGCAGAATGCACCAATGGAGAGCCATCATTTTTGATTTGGTACATGAATAGATGATTGTCTGAGCCAGGGCCGCCTCCCCCATTCAATTCATTACCAGCAGGGTCAGAAGCGATCAGGAATCCTGAGACCTTTTCACCTTGCGCAGCAGATAGGTCATTGATATGCGCATAGTAGATTCCTTGCGATTCATTGAGCACTGATGGCGTGTTCAAAGATATAGCGAAATGTTCACCCTCATCAGGTATGTCATCGTCATCAAGGTCATCCAACCATGAACGCCAAAGCATCAATGTAGCAGAATTTGGCAACACTGGAACATCACCGATCGTGAATTCAAGATACTGCGATTGAGATGATGGCCTGTGATCATGGAAACGGATGTTGCTTGCCAATAATGTTGGTGCTAACGAATCGGTGATAAATGATTGATTATCAGCAGTCAACCAAATGATTTCTTGGCTCTGACCTGCAGACACATCGAGTGTGAATTCAATTGCAAAGGCGCTTGAAGGCACTAGAACAGGAAGAGTGACCAAACCGTTGGAGTCAACCGTACCAGTTGCCATTGAGACGCCATCCAAGAACAATTCAACATCGACTTCACCAATACGCGGAGTCTGCCATACTGTATCCTCAAACTTCATCTTCAGCAGGACATCAACCCAAGAGTCTGTTTTCAGATATGGTGATGATAGTGGAACGCGCTCTCCAACCGAATTCCTGACCCACCAATCAGTGACTACGATATCATTCTCAACGCCCTTGAGTGGGCCTTGCCCAAATTTTTCTACATTCGATAAACCACGAATCCCACTGTTCATCAAGGGTCTGATTCTGATGTCAACCCATTCTTCATCGTCCCAATCCCTACTGATTTGAAAACGGTGATTAGTAAGTACTTCGTTACCACTCATTGTTGCTGGAGAAACCTCGTCGGATAACTCGATCAATGAGCCATCTCCATACAAAAGGGAAACATTACCGTCATGGTACTGTATGAAACTGGTTCTTCCATCAGCATTTATCACATCTAACTGAGCACCTATCATGGTCCCATTATACACTTGATGTCGAGCCTGTACTTCAAGCCAATTTTCTGAAGCAGTCAAAGTGTCGCTGTTATTACTCCACGATAGAATAGTAGTGATGCTGCTCTGCGAAATTTCAACATCAAGTAATCCAATCTTAACTGAACCAGGCAAAGACATCGTCACGGTCAATGGCAGCAACAAACTATTGCTGCTACCAATGTTATCAGATGCGAGATCATTGACCGCCATCAACAATGATGAGTCAGATGTGAAATCGACCTCGAATGTGGGATATTGAATGGTTGACAAGCCTCTTATCAGCAAGTCTCCAGCAGCTGCATTGAATCGAAAAGTGATTCGCGAAGTGTCAAGTGTTGCACCGATGATTGTGCTGGTGCTGTTTTCAAGGCCAGATGAAAGAGAATCCAATTCCTGCTCATTCAAAACCAATAATGCTGAGTCTTCAAGGTCATTCAATTGTCTTGCTGCAATACTGTTTCCGTCTACGATGACTTCAACTTCAAGATCGGTCACTTCTACAGTCATAGGCACCATTTCGAGGCTCAAGGAATAGACATCATACTGCGGTAGAACCACTTCAACATCATATGGATTGTTCGGAGTCAAAGTCATCTGATGGGAATTCGCTCCATTGGCAAAGCGTTGTTGGTGCCCTA
>CAXRJY010000005.1:0-4088 GCA_964230915.1 Candidatus Poseidoniaceae archaeon
GTCCGAGTTGCGAACCGCGTGCGGAATAAGCAACTCTCTTTGCAGCATGGCCTGCCAACAACATTCGATGTCCAGGCAGCAAGGACAGAGCAGTATCTCCATCAGGCGCCCCTATCAATGCTGAAGGGATATAATTCAGGAATGTATGGACAGTACCACAAGATACGATCAGTGTGGCAACTGCCGAAAGTGGAATTCCAATGCTCAACAGAGTAGGAGATAGAGCCAGTAGAATCAGCGCTACATTGTTGACGTGAAACCCTGGAATCAGACCGGTCAAGGTACCCATGATGATGCCAGCGAGCATCGATCCGAGTAGCCAAGATAATTCCAATTCCCAAGACATGGAAACACCTCATCCTTCTCCTGTTCCACAACAGTTTTCAGGTGTTGATTCGCTACTCAAGGGGTCGCTGGTAGCCAGAACCTCTTCTGTATCAGTGAATCCATCGCTATCACTGTCAGCATCATCGATATCGGTCCCATGTACTTCAATTTCAGAGTAGTCTGAAAGGCCATCTCCATCTCTATCGGTTGCGCTTGCATGGGATAGGCAGAGGTAATTTGTTCGGTTGTTGATATCCTGCTTCTCAATGAGTCTGCCATACCAGGGTTGGCTATGGTTCATAGCAGCCAGAGAGAGGTTGCCCAGCCCCTGGGTTTCTGCACAAACCCTGTCTTGAGTGCCTGGTCTTACAATCCATGTCTCTCCAGAACCATTTGCGTCGAGCATTTTACCTTCGATAAAGACCAAGTTGTTCTCTGCATACCCCCAAACGACTACATCAGTATCCCAGGATAAAGTCTCAGCAGGCAAAGGGTCTCCTTGCAAAGACCATTGTTGTGCCACCAGATTGAGACTGCCATATTGAGGACTCCAACTAACGGTGACCGTCATTTCCAAGCGTTGTCCTTCCTCGATCCAATCTTGCCGTGATGACTGGAATTGGACGTAGACACTTACCTTGTCATCCTTCCAGGATTGGGCATCTCTGACCGAAGCACTTGAATCCGTAGGTGAGAGTGGTTCAGCAAGGTATCCTGTGACATTCCATTGCATTGAATCATCATCGATATATGTAGAAGGATACGAGACGATCTGGAATAGAAGGTCTTCAACTCCAACCACTGCTTCGGATGAGTATTCACCTCCGTCATCGATGCATACATCATCAATGTCACCCATCCATACCAGTCTTCCAGTCCAAGTTCCATCGATGCCGTTGAACGATGAAGCATTATCCTCGAGCAATCTTTCCCCCGGAAGAATACAGATATTTTGGTGTTCAGCAGGACCTTGAATCCACCATTCTCCGGATCCATCTTGATATGGCGTGCCTTCAATGGTGACCAGTTTGTTCATTTCGTATCCCCACGTTTCACGTTCCTCCCAATCCAATTCAGACAGTTCTGGGATGACAGTATAATCGACCATGATTTCAGGGCCCTGTGTATACATGACATAGCGGAACTCTCTTTCCTCAAAGCGAATTTGCCCCTGTACTGTGATCTTTGAACCAGCCTCAATCCAAGAGCCACTGGCACTGGAGATGAAGAGTCTCAATTGGTGTTTTGAATTTGCATAATTTGGATGGTCGGCGATATATGCGGATGTCCAAACGGTATCCGGGTGAATGGTCTTGGTGACGTACCCTTCAACGGTGATGGTTTCGTTGACGAATGGTTCAGCGTCCAGTCCGATTATTGCCAATGGTACATTAGTGGGTTCAACAACATCTGAGGCATCCCACTGCAGGGCACCATTTCCTAATGATTGAATCCAGAATCTACCTTCCCATTGGCGAACATCTCCAACAGCCGATATGGTAGAACCAATGGTAGGTACATCGCCGAACTTGAACCAACGAATCTCAGCGACTCCAGTATCATCTTGAATGATGATGTCAAGTCTTTGTGAGCCATCCGAATATGGGTCCTCAACCCATGAAACCATGATCCCTTCTACTCGTACAACTTCGTTCTCATGTTCATGTAGTTCATCGATCATAACGCGGTCTGGTTCTCTGCTGACTGCATAGAAATTCAATGCAGCAACCAGTAGTACAGAGAAGAAGAACATGGGCCATAATTTCCCATCTGCTCCCGATAGGAACTCTTTCCCACTACCCCATTCAGCTGGTGCGTCCTCTTCGCCCATACCCCGTCGACGCTCTCACTGGCTATTGATTCTCCGCGTTGAACGGTGGGTTTGAAATCAGCAATGCAGACCGGAGAACGGGAGGGGTAGTCGTCAGAGACCGAGTCATTCGCGATGAAATCCACAAGGATATCCTTGTTCCTGCTCATATTGCCCGTATTATCGATACCCGAGAGATGCAGAGATTGCGCTACATCCATCAACTCTCTACCTGTTACTATGTGTTTCCTGCAGCAAACCACAGTCGTTTCATCCACAGCCTGGGCGCATACCACCTTGCAGGCAGGTTATGTGACCAACTTCAGGAGATTCATCCTGGGCGTTTGAGC
This sequence comes from Candidatus Poseidoniaceae archaeon, assembly GCA_964230915.1. Classification (GTDB taxonomy): domain Archaea; phylum Thermoplasmatota; class Poseidoniia; order Poseidoniales; family Poseidoniaceae; genus UBA226. The sequence goes on from CAXRJY010000005.1 coordinate 2,488, forward strand.
GCCAAAGATTCTGAGTTGGTTAGAATCGCCGCGTTGTTGCATGACATTGGACATCCTCCATATTCACATTTGTTGGAGACGGCCGAAGTTTTCGCAACATTCCACTCGCATGAAAAATGGGGAGTAATGATGCTTGAGTCTGAAGAGACAGAGATTGGGATAACCGTTCGCGAGGTTCTTGGAGAATCAAGTTTCGGCCGATTGTTGGCCATCATGAAGGGAGAATCAGAGTATGAGGGACAAATCATCGAACCATTCCTCAAGGAGATTGTCTCAAGTCAACTCGATGTCGACAGGATGGATTATCTGCTCAGGGACCAAGCCAACAGTGGGGCTCAGATCGGTGGATTTGACATTGACAGAGTACTCAGGTCAATGCGTGTAGATGATGAAGGTCATCTATACATCATGAATTGGGGATTGCCCGCAATCGAAGCATATCTTGTATGCCGCTTCCACATGGATCAACAGGTCTATTTCCCCAAGGTCAACCTTCTCACTCAATCATACCTTCTCAGGATGCTTTCGAGGGCTCGGGAATTATTTGTTGCAGGAGAATTGGAACTGGAACAAGGGCTTCATGCCATGTTGGTCAATGATGAACTCGATGTCAGGGAATACTGCAGATTGACCGATGCGGATGTACAACTCGGCATGATGCGGTGGGCCGACCATCCAGATACTGTTCTTTCATCTCTTGCAAAGAGAATGTTGTCTCGTCGAGAGTTCCACAAGTCATTGCGGATTGATGGACTGTCCTCAGAAATGGCAGAAAGATTGGTGGAGCCATTGAAGCGAATGCTCACCAAGGAAGGTTTTGATTCTGATGAGGATTTGATAATCGCTTCGATATCAAAGAGCGGTTATCTTCCATATAGTGAGGGAATTCTCCTGCAAGATGGCAGAGATGTAAGTCAAGCCAGTCCATTGGTACGTTCCTTGGTGGAGCCTGATCACAGAGTCATTGTATTCGTGCCTGAGTCGATCAGAGATGAAGCCGAATCGAAGGCGCGTGAAATTGTTCTTCCATATCAGAGCAGTCTTGCCCATTTTCAAGAATGAGCAGAACCGAATAGGGAAATACTTGTCATCAGATGCCGTCGGCGGTGGTACGAGGGCCTGTAGCTTAGTCTGGTCAGAGCCCCCGGCTCATAACCGGGTGGCCGTCGGTTCGAATCCGACCGGGCCCATCAAACAGCATCAACCAGACATGCTGAAATATACCATGATGTGTATTTTTTTCCTGTCCTCGCAACATTTTTCCCGTAGGGAACTCAATGATATGTCAATCCTTCAACCCATAATGGTTATGAATAGGGGCAGTGTGGAAAATAACGGAGATGAAATGATGAAACGTATTCCAATGCTGGTACTCGCAGTATATGTGGGCTCATTGATGGTCGCTCTTGCTCCTGTCCCAAGTGCTCAGGCACAGAGCGTCACCCCGATGATAACTCTCACCTGTAATGACCAGATCATCAAGATTGATGTTGCACCTGGTAAGACCAGAGATGGCTCAACCATGTGCTCTGTGCAGAACCCAACTGCATATGACGAAACAGTCAGTATTCAGATAACCGCAGATCGGAAGAGCACACGTC
>CAXRJY010000006.1:0-3938 GCA_964230915.1 Candidatus Poseidoniaceae archaeon
GGCATTGATGGATTATCTGGCTGAGACATTCACCATCAGCGGCTATGGTCTAGCCAATATCTATTCGAGTAGCGTGGTTCATCAACCGGCAGGAGTGTACAATTCCGGCCCATATGAGGGGCAATCAAAGCATGTCACCCAATATCCGTACACCTGTGACGGAATATCCCCAACCGATTCTGAGTGGGTAACAAGGTTTCCCGACGGATGTAGTGACCCCGATACAGTTTGGAATCCATTTGCCTATACTTGGGTCGGCGTATATCTGACGCCCTCGATGCTGGCTATCGGCTGGTTCATGCGATTGCGGGTTGCATTATTGGTCAATCTAGGAACCATAGTTGGCTGGCTCTACCTTGTACCTCTTGTCATCATTTTCAATTATCCAATCTACGATGCTGGCTTGCAGCAGAATGTGCCGATTCTTGATTATGCAGCGAAATCTGGAGAGGCTTCACTTTCGATAATCGCTTGGTCAAAGGTCATTCGAATGATAGCCATAGGTTCGATTGTCGGGGGTGGATTGTTCGGTTTGGTGAAGATGTGGAAGACTTTTGCCACAATTGGCGGCGATATCGCCAATGCGTTCCGTGGCGAAGCAGGTCAGGAATACATGCCCGGAAAGGGTTGGTACGAGTGGCCATTGAAACATATCCCGATATTCATGCTGATAACTGCAGCAGCGATGGTTTTGATATTCGTGGTTGGAGGTTTTGGAGTACTCCCTGCAATAATATTCGCAGTGATTCTGTTGTTGACTACATTCTTGTTGGGAGCAATTGCTGTCAGGGTGATGGGTGAGACTGGAATTGAACCGGTCAGTGGAACTTCTTTCATCGTACTGCTGATGTTGATGGGTTTGTTCCTAACCTTTGATGATTCATTGGGCCTAAGTGGTCAAGAGGCGATACTTCTGGGATTGGTTGGAACGACAGTCTTCGGTTCTGCGATTTCAATGTCAGGGACTGTGGTTTCAGATTACAAGAATAGCCTATACATCGGCAATCGGCCATATCATATCTCGAAAGGGAACATCATTGGAGTGGTTCCAGGATGTATTCTTGGAGCTGGTGTGGCAATCTTCCTTTCCAAGATGTTGGCTGATGGAACCATTGATCTGGCTGCACCTCAGGCCAATGCCTTTGCAACATTCACAGTCCTTCTTTCTGAGGGCCAAGGCGACATGATGCTACTCTCTCTTGGATTCCTTCTCGGCGCCTTTGTTGAATGGTCAACGGGAATGGGCACCTCATTCGGACTCGGCATGTACCTCACAGTTCCACACACCCTTCCAATGCTGATTGGCGGTGGTGCCCGTGATTATTGGGAGGCCAAGCGTTTGAATCCAAAGATCGACAAGATACGCGAGGAAGAAGGAGCAGTGGTAGCAGAGAAACGTAGAGCCTTGATATTGCTTGGAACTTTCATGATCGCAGCTGGACTGCTGACGGGTGAAGCTTTCTTCGGAACAGAAGCATCCGTATTTGCATTCGTTGATACCATTGGTTACGAACCACCTACATTCAGTGAAGAGATGATCGATGGAGCACTTGTCTCTGTCATGACCGATGTTGGCAATCCTTCGTATGTGGACATGTGGTTCTCAAACAGCAATGCACCTGGGTGCGAACTCTATGAGGTTTCAGGAGAAGGTGAATGTGGTTCCATCATCGGTAGTTCATGGCAGTATCTTCGCCTCTTTGGATTCATTGCCCTCAATGTAATATTGGGTTGGCTAATATTCGTATTGTTCAAGCGAGCAGGAATCATCGGCGGGGACGATGTCGAGGATGCCAAGTTGTCAGCATGAGGTGAATTGATGTCACAACAGACTGTGCCTCTAAGGGCATGGTTGATTCTTGGAACTGCTCTATTGGCAGTCAGTAGTGCTGGCGCAGTATTCGAGATGATAGAGGGTCCAGGTCCTTTGCTCAAGGCAGGTTGGAGACTACAGGCTACTGCACTGGTTCTGCTTCCGGGTTTCATCATTCAATGGAGATCTGCAGATACCGAGTTGAAGAAGCAGTGCAAGAGCAGCAGAGTGATGTGGATATTGTTAGGGTCTGGAATCTGTCTCACAATCCACTTCGGCTCTTGGGTATGGTCGTTGGATGAGACTACATTGACTCATAGTCTGTTGTTCGTCACTGCACATCCACTGGTGATCATAGTTGGTCTTTGGCTTCTAGGAAGGCCAGCCACTCGTAATGAAGCGATTGGCGCAATAGTTGGATTCACAGGTGCCGCAGTTGCTATCATGGGTGCAGGAAGTGAGGCTGGAGTCACAGTGTTTGGTGACTTGCTTGCATTCATCGGAGCAGTTTCTGTTGTCGGCTATCTTGCAGCGGGGAGGGTTCTGCGCTCTTGGATGCCACTGTTTCTCTATGCATTTCCGGTGACTGCCATTGCCGCTATCGGATTGGCGATTTCGTCAATAATGATTGAGGGCGCGCCGCTGGGAATGGTTTCATCTGGAGTACTTGGTTGGACAATGCTGGCTTGGATTCCCTATGTTGCTTATCTGGCATTGGGACCTGGTCTATTGGGGCATACTGGAATCAATGGCGTTTTGCGATGGATTCCACCACTCGTTGTATCGGTGACGTTGGTCATGGAACCACTGATAGGTTCAATCATGGGATGGGCTCTTGGGCTGGATTCGATTCCAGGCATGTGGACATGGATAGGTGGCCCACTGATGATTCTGGGGACGCTATTGGTGACGATGGAATTGGCGAAAGGAGATGAAGAGGAATGAGTGGTTGCATAGTGCTCTCTAACGATGACGGAATCGAGGCAGCCCCGCTGCATGCGGTTGCCGACATACTCATCGAAATGGGAGAAGAGGTCGTCATCGTTGCACCTGATGAGAATAAGAGCGCATGCGGGATGGCCTTGACCTTGAGAAAACCATTACGACTTGAGAATCATGAAGAATTGGAGAAGAACGGACTACGAGTATTCTCATTGGCCGGAACTCCCGCTGACTGTGCCATAGCAGTAGGAGATGGACTTCTCGAAGAGCTTGGAATTGATTCAAAGCCGAAGTTACTGCTCAGTGGCATCAACCTAGGTTCAAACATGTCGATTGATTCTCTGCACAGTGGAACGATTGCAGCAGCCAGAGAAGCAGGTTTGTATGGGATTCCTTCGATTGCAGTGTCTCTAACTTCATTTGATGATTCAGGTATGCCTCGAGCCCTTCTAGGCACCAAGGTCTTGCTTGAGAATATTCTGCCAGTGATTCCATCTGAACCCAGTAATTGGCCACGTGAACTGAACAAGGAAGTAGAAGATGATGCGTTGAAATCCTTCCTTGTTGGCGAGTCATTTCTGAATGTCAATATCCCTACTGATTGGAATGGAAATTTCCGCAATACCAGATTAGGTCGCAGGCATTATCTTGGTGCACTTTCATTCTCTGACAATCATGTGGAGATCGGTGCATCTGAAATCATCAATGGAGTGCAGGAAGGGGGAGATGTTGATGCAACCGTAGCAGGATACGCCTCTGTCAGCCTACTCGGAAGCCACCCTGCACAACATCCTGATCATCCACCCGCTACAGTCTTTGAACAACACCTTGAGGAAAACGATGGATTGCCAATATGGTTTCAGCAATTATCGAGGACATGATGGACGATGGTTATCGCCGAGTGGCCTTGGAGCCATTTTGTGCCGAGTGAGAACCGTTCCATTTCTAGAATTTCAAGTTCAGCCTCTGTGAAAGCCTGGTCATCACTTAGAAAGAATCCGAGTTTCTCGTCAGTGAATGAAGAATCAGAAAGCAGAGGAGCATCAGCATCGAGCAATATCATCCGCACTCCTTCCCGCTGCCAATCAGCCAATGTGGTAGAGATGTCCCCGCCGGAATGCCATATGCCAGATGAGAATTCAATCATCTGCCCAATTGCAGGAACTGGTTCCTCGAGAAGTTT
>CAXRJY010000007.1:0-3964 GCA_964230915.1 Candidatus Poseidoniaceae archaeon
GAATCGGCGCGATTTTAGGAGGTATGATCAATCCTGAATCATCTCCATGCATGCCAACTATTGCACCCAGAAGTCTCTCTGACATCCCATATGTAGTCTGATGACAGAACTCAAATTCACCATTTTCAGCCTCATACTTGATGTCAAAAGCCTTGGCCCATTGATCTCTATAATGGTGACAACTTGCAACTTGCAAAGTCCTTCCATTTGGCATGACAACATCGATTGCTATCGTATACCATGCACCAGGAAATGTATCCCACACAGGTCGCTTTGCCATCAATACGGGGAGACAAAGCGCATCCATGATACGACTGACAATTTCGAGGTCCTCATCTATCTGTGTTGAGGCACTTTCCTCATCAACATGGGCCGTATGTGCTTCAAAGAAGTGAATTTCTCGAACTCTGATGAATGAGCGGGTCTGTTTTGTCTCATAACGAAATGTATTGACGATTTGGTAGGTCTTCAATGGAAGATCGGCATGGCTCCTGATCCACAGTGGGAACAGTGTATACATCGCAGTCTCTGAAGTTGGCCTTAGGAACATAGGTACCTCAAGGTCATTTTCACCTGCATGCTTGACCCAATATACTTCTTTCTTGAATCCTGCTTCATCTTCTTCATCCCTGAGTTCATCGGGGTCCACACCTTCTTCTCTGGCTCGCTTGAGTCTAGCTACCAATGCATTTTCTTTCTCCAAAAGGTTCTCAGGAATCAACAATGGAAATCGAACTTCATCATGATCTGTTCTTTCCATCTCTGCATGGGTGATGTCATCGATGAGTCGCATTGTTTTCCAACCATATGGTCTCCAAACATCCATCCCTTTGATAGGATATCTCTTATCGACCAATTCGGCTGCCTCGACCATGAATGGATACCATTCATTGAAATCAGATTTCAATGGAATGCCGCGTTTGGCTTTGGCCGGCTGAGTCATCAATATCACCTCATGCCTTCTTTCGCAATCCCAGAAGGGTCAGCACGGATGCACCAGCAATCATGGCATAATCTGGAATCCCAGCAGTGCCAACTGCTCCCCATGCTGAATCACTGGACATCTGGTGAGGAGAAAGCCAATTGAATTTCAGATTCTGCGAACACCAATCGGTGCTACAAGGATTGAACAGCTCTCCAATTCCAATCAACAGATTGAATATTGTTAATGCTAGAATCACTACTCCAACAACAATGAACAACGGTTTTCTTGTTGCAGCAGACATTTCTGGCATTGGGGCAGGAGGTGGTAAATTCGCCATTGGAGATGCTGCTTCTGGTATTACTTCGACCATCGGTCCAGCAGCAGTTCCAGTAGCGACAGGTGCCATTTGCTCGTTGGTTGGAGCAGATATGCCCTTTTCCGCCAACAATGCCTTGATATCCATTCCATAGATTCTTTCTGCAAGACTGGATAATGTTGGGTCATTGGCAATTTCAGAAGGGTCTAGTTCCCCATCTAACAACTGCTGAAGTTTAACCCTGCTATCACTCAAGTGGAGTCCTCCAAGAGCCGTTGACCCTGCATCCCTTCTTCAAGGCTTTTGAGGGAAATATTCTGCGATTCGAGTAAGGTTCATCCTTATGCGCGGCCCGCGGCCTCAACTTCTGACCAATCATCCAAGAACTGCTGAAGGCCCTTGTCGGTCAATGGGTGTTTCACTAGTTGTCTGAAAATCTTGGTCGGCATAGTTGCAGTGTGAGCCCCCATCTGCATGGCCTGGAGTATGTGCATTGGATTCCTGATTGAAGCAGCCAATACTTTGGTATCCAGTTCAGGGTAGAAATCCCAGATGGTCATGATCTCAGCGATCAAATCCATACCATCAGCGCCCGTATCATCGATACGACCGATGAATGGAGAGACATACATTGCTCCAGCCTTCGCTGCCATGACTGCTTGTGAGGCATTGAAAATGAGTGTGACATTGACACCAATGCCTTGATCGGAGAGAATCTTGGTCGCAGCCAGCCCCTCAGGAGTACATGGAACCTTGATAATCACATTATCAGGCAATTCATCCTTCAGTGCCAGGCCCTGTTCCACCATGCCATCTGTATCCAGTGCAGTCACTTCTGCAGATATTGGCCCATCACAAATCTCAGCAATTTCTCTAACTACTTGTTTGAAATCACGACCGGATTTCTTGATCAGACTAGGATTCGTTGTGACTCCATCAAGAATTCCCCATTTTGCAATCTCACGTACTTCATCAATCTCTGCTGTGTCCAAGAAGAATTCCACTTTATCAACCCCTGTTCTTTCTTTCAATCGCCAGTTTTGCTGCGGCGACTATATCATTAGTATTGATATTCAATAGATCCAACATCTCCTCAGCCTGAGCAGATTCACCGAATCGATCCTTTACTCCAACTCTCTCTAGAGGAACAGGGTTTGAAGATGAAAGGTATTCTGCTACTGCTCCGCCAAGACCCCCTATCACAGAGTGGTCTTCAGCGGTCACAACACATCCTGTTTCTCCAACTACCATGTCAATGATTTCAGTGTCAAGCGGCTTTATTGTGTGCATATCGATGACACATGCAGAAATACCAGATTTCTCTAATTCTTCTGCTGCTTCAAGAGATTTACTTACCAAAACTCCACAGGCAATCAATGCAACATCGTTTCCTTGCTTCAACAATACTCCCTTGCCTATCTTCAATTCAGCAACACGTTCTGCATGAATGACCGGCGTCTTGTTTCTTGCAGTACGCATGTATGAAGGCCCTGATAGTTCAAGACATTGCTGCGTCAATATTTTTGCACTGACATCATCGCAGGGATGCATTACAGTCATGTTTGGAAGACTGCGATAAATTGCAAGATCCTCAATGGACTGCGCACTGCTCCCATCTGTTCCAGTATGACTTCCACCGTGGCTTCCACAGATATGGACTGGAAGATTTGGACGGGCGATACCGTTCCGCACTTGTTCGAATGCGCGCTCAGTGAATATTGCGAAAGTGCTAGCAAAGGGTTTGTACCCACATGATGCAAGACCTGCAGCAATGAGCATCATATTCTGCTCGCCGATGCCACATGACACTGTGCGGTCAGGATATGATTTCCTGAAGTGAAGAGATTTTGTCGACTTACCAAGATCAGCTTCGAGGACTATCACATTCTGGTCAGTTGCGATATCCAATAATCCATCTCCATAGCCATCACGTGATGCCGCCATCATCAGAGTTCACCTCCATTGAATCCGAGTTCTGCAAGACCTTGTGCTAATTGTTCATCAGAAGGTGCTGCTCCATGGAAGGCTGGATTATTCTCCATGAAAGATACTCCTTTGCCCTTGATTGTACTTGCGATGATTACTGCAGGCCCGTCATTAACAGAATCAGCCCAAGCTATTCCATCCAAAATCTGCTCCATGTCATGACCATCAATCTCCTTTACAGCCCATCCGAAACCTGACCACTTAGCAGGCACATCAAACATGCGCATCTGCACATCGACAAAATCATCATTCTGGATGCCATTGAGATCAACGATTACTTTCAGATTTCCAAGTTCGTGATGTTTCGCTGCCATTACGGCTTCCCAAACGCTACCTTCCTGTAACTCGCCATCTCCCAACATCACCCACGTTGTACGCTCACTTTCATCAAGTCTGGCTGCAATTGAGCAACCAATGCCAAACGACAAACCCATGCCGAGTGAACCGGCACTGAAATCAACTCCAGGTGTCCACTTCATATCCACGTGACCTTGGCAGATTCCTCCTAGGACACGGTATGATTCAAGGTCTGAATGGGAAATGAAACCTTTCTCCGCTAAAATCGCATACATTCCTGGACTTGCATGTCCTTTGGACAATATGAAACGGTCCCGATCAGGCCAATCTGGTTCTTCAGGTCTCACTCTTAGTCTGTTATGATAAAGCGCAGTAAGGAGGTCAATCTCCGATAATGAACCACCTGGATGGCCTGCTGCAGCACGATGAGTCATCCTGAG
>CAXRJY010000008.1:0-6697 GCA_964230915.1 Candidatus Poseidoniaceae archaeon
ATGGGAATGGACGGAATGACAATGAGCGAGTCTTGTGAAGCGGCCGTCGATATGATGGTTACGGCAATGAGCGGGGGTGCAGTTACCGAAGGAACAAAAGAACAGTATGATGAAAACTGTGCCGATTCATATGATACCGAATCTGCAGGTTCAACTGGAGGAATGATTCTCTGGGTCGGAAGCGTTGCAGCAATCGTTTGTGTATTGGTCTTAATCCTCGGAATGGCCGGAATAGAGGTCGAACAGATTCCTGAGAAGGTTCCAATGATCACTATGTGGGCAGCAGGTGCTCTAACACTGCTGGCAGTACTGGTCTGGAAGATGAGCCTACCTGATGGCGACACAATGGAGGGCGGCATGTCCGTCTGGCTGACTGTCGCAGCAGGGCTTTGTGGCTTGGCCGCAGGCGGTATGGACACCTTCATGGGTGGCGAAGAAGCCGCTGAAGAAGCCCCAGCAGCAGAGTGAATCGTTAGATTCTCTCAAGCAGCACGTCTGCAAACTGCTTTGTAGCGCCGCCGTTCCTAGAGCCGCATGGCTCAGGGGACTGCACGTGAGGCGACTGGCAAGAAGAAACTCCAACCGTTGATTGGGCATGTGACTCCACACGTCCATTGGGACAGGGCTTGGTATCTTCCATTCCAACAATATCGCTACAGATTGATCGAGTTTGTTGACGACCTACTGGACCTACTGGAGAACCCTGAAGCAAACTACCCGTCATTTGAATTCGATGGGCAGACTGTGGTACTCGAGGATTACCTCGAAGTGAAACCAGAGAACAGGGCCAGGATCGAGGCACTGGTCGAAAAAGGACGACTTGGAATAGGGCCATGGTATGTTCTTCCTGACGAGTTCATCGTTGGTGGGGAAGCATTGGTCCGCAATCTACAGTTCGGCAATCGTATCTCAGAAGAATTCGGTGGCCGTACCAATATTGGATATGTTCCCGACCCATTCGGGCACGTAGCGCAATTACCTGCAATACTGCAAGGAGTTGGCTTGGACACCTTCCTCTTTACACGAGGGGCTGGACAATGGGTGGGGGAAGCCGGTTGTGTATTCAACTGGACTGCAAGCGATGGTGAATCCACAGTTCTGGCAGTCAAACAGACTCCGGACTATCCTTGTTTGATGGCTTGGGGGTTCGAAGAACGTCCTCTTGACCGCAAAGACAGTCTGGAAGTAAACGTGGAAAGCGCAATGGGGAGATTACAACGTCTTCTTGATGGACTTGAGAATACCTACAACTGGGCACCACCAGTTGTTCAACTCGGAAATGGAAGCGACCATACTCATCCACAACCAACCTTGCCGATGTTGATTGCTGCAGCGAATGAACACTTCGAAGGCGAAATTGAGTTGCGTCATTCTCGTTTCTATGACTTCTTTGACGCGCTGAAGGATTGGACTGAAGAGAGAGGAGAGCCTTTAGTCGAACATATCGGTGAATTGCACCAAGGCTGGGATAGAGCATTGCTCTCTGGAGTGTTCAGCGCTAGGTTGTACCTCAAGCGCATGAATGACCATACGATGCGCCTGCTACAAGATCAAGTCGAGCCTCTTGCTTCTGCATCCTGGTCTTTGGGAGGAAGACCGCGACAAGAGAGATTACAATTGGCTTGGAGAGAGGTTCTACGCAATCATCCGCATGATGATATCTGTGGCTGTAGTGTGGATTCAACCCATCTCGATATGGAAGTCAGGTTCAGACATGCAGGAGAGATTTCTGCAATGCTACTCGATGACCTACACTCTGAACTCAGAGACCACTTCGACCTCAGTCACTCGAATGAGGACGCCATTCCATTGTTGCTGCACAACCCTACTCCAAGACCATGGAGTGGAACAATTCCAGTGGATGGTGTTGCTTATGACAGCGAATCGTGGTTGAATACCGAATATGCTAGAGTAGAAAACCCCAATCATAATTCCATTTTTTCCGCCTATGCAGAGATAATGGTTACTCCACCGCAATGGAGTCTACACGCTCATTATGACCGTGTTGCTAATGTGGAATTACCACGAATCATTGGCGGCTTGAATATCTGCGACCTACCATCCGGCATACATCTGATCCATCTTCTACCAGGTATCGACTTGAATAAACCGGAGACACATGGAGTTGTGGTCGACAGAGAAGGCATGTGGATGGAGAATGGATTGATCAAAGTCATTCTCAGAGATGATGGACGTTTCGACCTCATCGACCTGGAGAATGGACGCACATGGAGTGGGCTCGGTGTCATGGAAGATGACGAAGATGCAGGAGATTCATATGACCACTCGCCTGGAGGGTTTCCAATTCCTGTGGGTGCTGGTAAAGGTCCAGGACTTGATGAGAGGCCAGAGCATGTGGACCGGAGAATCTTGCATTCAGAAGCGCATGAAAATACCTGCAATGTACAGATGAGAATCGAAAAAGAGGGTCCGTGGGCTTCGACAATGCATCTACAGATGGAGTGGCGAATTCCCAAGCGTTTCCACGATGAAACACAAGAACGGAGTAGTGAGCATGATTGGTTGATGATCGACCATTATCTGACAGTTCGTAGTGGCAGTCGATTCATTGAGGTCGAGACTTCGGTTGACAATACCTGCAATGACCACCGCTTGAGAGTCGTTCTACCAACTGGAATTGAATCTGAAAACGTCTATGCTGGAGGTGCTTTTGATGTGATTGAAAGGCCATGGCACTTCCCACATGTCACAGAATGGAATCAACCAGAAGTACCCACACAGCACGTCTCCCAATTCCTCGCTGTTGAAGATGACGAACACGGTCTTGCGATGCTCTGCCCTGGCAGTAATGAATACGAAGCAAGACCAAGTGACTACGGTAGTGGATTGGATGTCTGTCTGACTGCACTTCGCAGCATTGGCTGGTTATCCAGAGATGGGTTCGCTTGGCGACGAAATCGTGCTGGACCCTGTTTCCCCGCACCCGGTGCACAATGCCTTGGAACCTCTTGGTTCCGCTGGGGCGTATTGCCCTATGAAGGGACTTGGAGCGATACAGAGGATGATGGATTAGCAGTTCACGAAGTTGCCGAGATGCTTGCTGCACAAGGAACGATAATCCCTGGAATCCCGAAGCCGCAACTAGACGGCTCATTCGATAAGATCGATGGGGATGCTAAATTTGGCACCTCAATGCAACAATATCGCCTGATTGGCCCCTCTCCCAAGCCGCTGTTCGCTAGTCTCAAACCCTGTGAAGATGGACATGGAGCCGCATTACGGCTATGGAATCCAACCCAAAATGACTGGGTTGGCGAATTAAGCAGCGACATCTGGGAACTCATCGTCGAATGCGACCTGCTTGAGAAAGCCATCTCAACCTGCGAAAATGGAATGATTACTGTTCCTGCAAGGTGTATCCGCACTTTCCGACTATCTTGAGGTGAGATGATTGTGGGAAGATGTCTTCTCCAATGACTGGGTTGCTGCATCGCAAAGGTTCAACCATTTCGCTGAGAAGATTTCACAGGCTGGACACCAAGTTGTGCTCAACAGATTGCTACTAGATGTCAAGGGGCCTGTGGATGAACAACTTGGAATTGACACTTGCATCATCGGAGATCCCGCTGGAAAGAAACTACTGTTGTCAACATCGGGAATTCATGGGGTAGAAGGATATCCTGGCTCTGCCATCCAGCTGCATATCATGCGTGATATTCTCGAGAATGGCCCGCCAAAAGGAGTGCTCATAGCATTTGCACATTCACTCAATCCTTGGGGCATGGCTTGGTTGCGCCGAGTCAATGAGAACAACGCAGACCTGAATCGTAACTTCCTACCTCCTGATGAAAAATATGAAGGAGAACCTGAAGGTTATTCCATCGTCAATCCATTGATCAACCCAAAGATTCCACCTACAATAAAGGAGAAGCGTTTCTTTCTCCGAGCCTTCATGCACGTCCTCAAACATGGCTGGAGCAAGACAAAACAGGCTATTGCAGAAGGCCAATACACGCGTCCTGAAGCCATGCAGTACGGCGGTTCTGAAATGCAGCAAGGTCCTAAGAAATTCATTGAGTGGTTACAGCCATTGGTCGAATCTGCAACCGAAGTGGTCGCTATCGACCTCCATACTGGACTGGGTAAGTTCGGGCAGGACACGCTGTTGGTAAATCATGGAATGGGCGAACAGAAAATCGCCTCAATGCGTAGTCGTTATGGAAAGAGAATCTGTCCATTGGATGCTTCGGCTGGAGTGGCATATCGCACAAGAGGAGACCTGCATCAAGGTCTGATGGGACGATGGACAGATGTCGATTGGACATGTATTACTCAGGAATTTGGGACATACAAGCCATACAAGGTTCTCAATTCCTTGCGGATCGAGAATTCTTGGACTCAATATGGAGATGAGGATGATATGTATGGGCACTGGAGCCGCAGAAAATTACTCAGAATATTCAACCCAAAGAATGATGATTGGAGAGGGATGCTACTGAAACGTGGGCGAATTCTCTTTGAACAGGCGGTAGCGCAACTTCAGGAGGGGGATTAGATGAAAGAGGTCAGAGTAAAGGCTCCGGTTAGAATCGACCTTGCTGGTGGCTGGACCGACTGCGCTCCGTTCACCCATGACCACGGTGGAGAAGTCGTCAACGTTGCTATCAACCAATACATCAAAGCCAGTTTCAAGATTGATGATGAAAACAAAATCAGTGTTCAATACGAATCAGAGGTTCCCAATTCCAGCGGACTGGGGACCAGCGCAGCACTCAATGTCGCTTTCCTATCCGCTATCAGTGGAGAAGGACGAAGCCCAAATGAAATTGCGGAGTTGGCCTATCAATTTGAGGCACTGCTTGGAAACCGTGGCGGCCGTCAAGACCAGTGGGCTGCAGCCGGAGGAGGGATTCAACACCTGATGTTCGCAGGTGAATCCGTAGAGATTCTGCCATTCGAGCCGCTTCCCAGCGCCAAGCGCTGGTTACAAAGACAACTTATTCTGGCATATACCGGAATCTCACACGTCAGTGGAGACATCCATCAAGGAGTTTGGCAAAGATATGATGCTGGTGATGAGGCGGTATTGGAATCGCTGATGGTCATCCGTAAAGCAGCGCGACAACTTGCAGGTGGATTACAGAAGGATAGGCGCGATGAAGTCATCTTTGCTATGCGAAAAGTCACTGAAGCGATTGAGAACATGGCTCCTGAACTCAACGCACCATATCGAGAGGTGGTTAATCCTCTAATGGAATCCAAGGAGATTCTGGCTTGGAAAGGCATGGGGGCTGCTGGAGGTGGGTGCATTGGCATGTTCGCCAACATCGGAAAGGAAGAACATGTCAAACGCATCTGTGAAGAGGCAGGGTGGAAGATCATCGATTGGGAGATCGACGAAGATGGACTCGTAAGAGAGACTATTGAGAACTGATACTCGCAAGTGCCGGCAGCAACGGCTGAAACATACTATCGAACCAATCAACCATCTCATCGGGTGACATATTGGCTGGCGAACGGCCCATCAACAGTGGCCACAAACCCATCCCCGGTGGATAGAGGTCTGCTGACAACATTGGTCGCAAAGAGATTCGAGTCGTTGAATCTGCCCAATCTTCAGCACCTCCTGCGGCGATTGCTAATTCATGAAGAACCCCTCCATCGCTACAAAACTCAGTGGTTCTAGCCACATCAAGAAGATTCTGTTTTGTTTCATCTTCTCGGTCCAATTCCCCTTCAGGAGCGCGTTCGAAAATGAAGAAACCCTGTTCGATGCGGGTAGCGGTTGGATTCCATCCATGTCCCAAGAACACCGTGAACAACGATTCGGAAGACTCTGGTGCTCGGATATACCAACCACAGCGATCAGGCTTGTTATCGACTTCAAGATGCCATGTCCACCCAGGCAGGTGTTGAGAGAATCGCTCTCTCCATGTTTTCAATTCTTGACTAAATGGAATGGTTGCAGATACATCGCCAACAGCAAATGCTGTACTTTCTCTGCAGGCCTGCAGACAACTCTCAAAAGATGAAAACCACGTATTATCATCCCCCTGACTACCAAGGTCAAACCAATCGATAGGTATTGACCACTTATGTAGACCTGAGAGATTCTGCACTGCTGCTTCAGAGAACTCCACTGCATCTTGGGACACCACGAACAAATGATGTGGACGAGAACCCAATTCCATCTCTGTTTGCCGAATCTGTTCCTTATTGAGGGCTGATAAATCTGCACCAATACTCATTCTGACTCTTTCATCGTTGAGAGAAACTACTCCAGATATGCATTCTGGTAACTCGAACTCTCCCTGAACAGAGGGTGAATGCCCACCATTGATTGGATGGTCATCAAAATCAATCTCGGTCCAAAGAATGTTGAACAGGACCTCAGGAGTCATTCAAAGCCTCCAGCACACCATCTGAATAACGGATACACTGACCTACATCTGCAACCAGATGCTGTTTATCTGGGAGTCTTGCATTCATCTCGTCGACGAATATCTGAGGATCAACAGTGTTTCCAGGGTCCATTCCATAATGCATAGGTATCGCACAACGTGGATTTACTTTCTCGATTAGGTCGACGGCTTGGCTATGATGCAGATTGTCATTTCCGTTGATACATAACAAGGCGATATCAAGGGATGTTTCTGGTGCCAATCTTTGATTCGCTCTTCCAATCGCAGTGTGCCAACCTGGCCAAGGTTGTCCATCCCCCATGTGGTAGATGGTC
>CAXRJY010000009.1:0-4037 GCA_964230915.1 Candidatus Poseidoniaceae archaeon
TGTTGTTCATTCCAGTACCGTCATCGGACATCTTAACCGTTCCACAGATTTCAGTTCCAGAATAATACTTGAGAATCTTAACTGCAGTATTGGCATATCTGATGCTGCGCTGATCTGCAGTTTCATCCGGGAAGTTGCTGCTATCATCAAGACCTGCACCATACCAATTGGCGATGACAAAGTGATTCATCATCGCTGCCGGCAAAGGTGGAGCGCCCTGCAACATCGAACCAGGAGAACCAGAAATACCGAAATGCTGACTTGGTTGCGGATTGGATGAACCAACATCTAGACCAAGTGAAGATGCACCGTATCCTACGTATGCACGAGCCAACATGGTATCGAAGAAGGCAGGCATATGATCAACACGAATATCATTTAGAGTCAAAGGAACATAATCTGCTCCCTGTTGCTGTTGATTCAACATATCCTGAAGATAGGCTTCCTCGTATTGTTCCGCGGTCATTTCCCCATTATTCGCTAATTCGTCGGTTTCATAGGTTGTCTTGAGGAAGGTGTCAACATCTTGTCCTCCAAGAGAAGTTGGAGCATGGAAGATTCCAGTAGGGTTTCCATAGTTGTAATTTGCATCCTGATTGTATCGACCACCAACTGGATACAGACGGTTATCCACGGCAAAATAACGAATCTCCTGATTTCGGCGGAATGTCTCGCCTGGCTTGCCTTCGCTATCTGGAACATCATAAACATCCAAACCCATCAAATCAGCATATAGTGAATGCAATTCATCAGAATCAAGCGCATTGGTCAATAGTTGCCGAGTCAATGAAAGACGTGCATTCTTCCTGTGTAGATTGGATGCAACATCGTCAAACTCTTCAATCATATCTGCAGTGTACCAATAATCACCAATGATGTGGTATGTGGTCTCCTCAACGGTCAAGTCCTTGTTCACAGTCATCTGATTGAATCGGAATCTAGCATCATCCTCCAAAACATAGGCTCCATCCAAACAGGGCAGAAGTGTGCTTGAATCTTCACATTTCTCAACTTCAACGCCATCATAGATTCTCCAGACAATTCCAGCGGATTCATTGAGTACTCCATCTTCAATAACGCCACCCTTGGCTAAGGTCAATTGTCCATTCTGGGCAACAACACTGAAAGTTCTGGACTCCGCAGCAGCGGGTCCGATAACAGACTGAATATCTACGAATTCATCCATTTGAGAATCACTTAGGTAATCTCCAAGAACTCTAGTGAATGGTTTTGTTAATTCGTATTCACCACCACCATGTACGGTATACATCATGTCTCCATCAGCCAATTGCCAGATGAACAAGGCAACGAGATCTTCTTGTGAACGAGATAGTAACATGTTACCAGTTGCAGGTATTCCTGACTGGAAGTTGTCTGAGACAGATGGGTGCTGACCCTGAGCCAGTGCCTGGAAACCATAATCCCACCAAGAAACGAATGCTGGCCTATCACCGAATCTTTGGTGACAAATATCACCCATCCAGATTCCACCCATTTGTTCACAATCACCCTCATTCGATGCATTGAATGTCAGATCTTGTGAAGCCAACCAATCGTAAGCAGTATTCCATCCCCAACCATTGAAACCGGGTCCGAAGGAATTCATGTACCAACTAGAACCATCTTCATAGGGTGTGTTATCGAGCAATGAGAAATCCCATATATCAAAGCGGAAAATATCTGGGGACAGATGATATATCTTCGAATCAATATCGTCCTTGGAATCGCTCCCTCTTGGAATTCCTGCATCCAATCCATAGATAGCATGCTGCGACATCAGCATCAAAGCCACTAATCCCAAAGCACTGAAGGCAGGTGTTCTCCACAATGCCTTACGTGCCGCAGTAAATCTCTCTCCGGGAGTTCGAATTCCAATTCTTCTCCATTCCTTGATGAATTCCGTAGCGCCACATCCTTTCCACACGCCGATTATTGCCCATGAAGCCAGCACTGCCATTGCAGGTGAAGCATTGAAGATGAATCGTCCCGCTGACCATGCCATGTATGCTCCAATCAATACCCAAAGGCCAAGGAACAACCTTGTCTGTCGGCGGTGCCTGACACCTTGCCAGACTCCCCATACTCCTGCAGACAATGCGGCAACGAAGACCAAGGGTCCGAATGATGCGAACAAAGTACCTCTACTGGGAGCCTGAGCCTCAGCAATGGTACCAAATATCTTGTTCTTGGTGAAGTAATATCCTCCTGTGAACAATACATCCCAACCATTGTAGATGTTGAAGAACTGTAACAATGCCAGCGCTGAAAGAACGCTTCCAATCATACCTATTCCCGCACCGAAAACAAGTAGCCAAGGTTTGTCACGATATGCAAGTACAACAAAGGAAGTTATCAGTGTGAACCCAAATATGTAGAACATCGGTTGGAAACCGCTTGCATCCCAAATAAGGTTCAATTGAGGATGTGCATAGAATGGGAGTGGTACCAAGAACACCACAGTCAGCATGATGATATTGATCGATGCTAGGATGGTGCTGTCTCTACGACGGAACAGGTTGAGTAAGACCTGGATACCAAAGGCTGCAAAGATTATCGCAGGCCCATAGACGAATCCTTTCCAACCCAATGCAACCGTTGCGATTGACATTCCAGCCAATACAGCATAACCAACTGCTGTACTTTTCTCCTGCACAACAGCCCTGATTGCAGCAAACAGATGTCGAGGACGCCATGACATCTCCTTTACCAAGCGGTCAGTACCACCATGTTGTATTGCCTTGAGATAATAATGGAAACCTAAGGACAAGAACAACAGAACGAAAGCATCGTGGTCTGCAAGCGCAAAAGTGCTGTGACTCACGTGTCCTGGCATCAAAGCGATGAGCCAAGCAGTGATTACTCCTGCACCCTTACCGATCTGGTCTCGAGACAAAGCAGCCAACGGAAACACAGTGAGTGCGCCATAAAGTGCTGGCAATCCAGCAACTGACCACCAAACTGCTTCAGATGGCTCAACGCCAAGGAATGGTGCAGTTAGCATACCGCCTAGTGCAAGACTCCATGCAAACAGAGGTGGCCTTGGATTGATTCCGCCAATCGGATAAGCCCGGTCAGCGTCAAAGATGAAATGAGCATGCTGTGCAAGAATATAGTCAACTGCCCGCTTCATGTACCACGGGTCAGAACCTCCAGTCATGTCCCATCCAAGTGTCCCTGAAGCAGCCATTGCAGGAATTACATTCCATGATGTGCGTACGACCAAAGCGGTCGCAAATGCGGCAAAGGTCAAGACACCAGTCCAATGTGCCTTCCACCACATTCTTGCGTGGCTTGGGTCGTTCAAACTTCTATTATCCCAACCGCCCCATTTGTCATGGCCAGCAATGTAGAATACGCCAACAAAGACGAAGAAGCTGATGCCTAGCCAAATGAACAGCCCCTGAGTGCCTTCTAGCATCTCAACTTCAAGCCAGCCTACTTCCTGCCAGCCTCCAATGGTGTACATGATCCAACATACCGATACCAACATCGCTCTAGTGTACCAGCGCTCAGCGATACAGAAACCGATGAACAGGATCAGTATTCCCGTGAAAAGGGACCACCAATACGAGATGTGGCCATGAGCAACTTCCTCGACAACCAGTCCTAGTCTTGATGCATAATCTCCAGTTGCGAAGTGAATCAGGCTTGCTATATGTGCCATGGTCCAAGCGGAAAATACCGCCATCAATGTCCATTCTGTAGAATTCGGTTTCTTCCCCTCTCTTGAAGGAATGAAACTCCACCATTTTCCAATTCCAGGTGAAAACAGTAGACCACGTTGCCCTGTTGCTACAACAACACCCAGAAGTATCGAAATCGTCCAAGCGCTGAAGAAGAGGAAGCCGGTTGCTTGCCTGTGTTCATCGAGGTAGTATTCGTCATATCCATCCCCTCCAATCGTCCCATCTGCAATTTCATCAGATGGATTATTGTTCAGAACATCCTGTTTCTCAGAAGCCCAAGTATCTGCTGCACCTGCAATAAGAAGAGCAAACATGAAACCTATGATGGCAAATGTCAGTACAGTCTGTTCC
>CAXRJY010000010.1:0-2062 GCA_964230915.1 Candidatus Poseidoniaceae archaeon
TGATCCTCCATGACGTTCCACGATGCCAGATAATTTCCTCCAGCAGCGGGATGAACCACAATTAGCGGCCCATCGGTTGCTTTGGGCAAGGGCACTTCAAAGTGCAATTGATTATTCTTCCACATCATATCATCACCTCAAATGCTCCTGGCATGGCCTTTTGGAACAATTCTGAATATCCTCTTAGTCTGTCTCATCGACCTATTATACTCGCTAGCAGAAACGATTGCCTGTTCTCCACCTCTTGCGGTATCGATGATATTGTCCCTGTGCAGAGTCACGATATGCGCGGTGCAGAGTTTGCCGCCCTCGACTTCAGGGTCGTAAGGTGGGTCTTTGGAATAGAAACTGAGAAGGAATAAATCATCCATCTCAACCAATTCATCGATGTAATACTCGATTCTTCTAAGGTCGAAGTTACAGTATGCTAATTGCATTCCATATGGCTTCAGAGCCTTGGACCAACTATGTGGAGACTGTGAGTTGATAATTGGCATGAAATCCTCTGGACCTACATCGGCTCCTGTCGATCTAGCAAGCATTGCCAAAGTGGTTGGAACACAAGTGGGACCAGATTGTCTCATGTGTTCAATACATAGGTCGGCAAAGAACGGACCTTGTGGCTCGCCCTCTGATTCAACATCCCAAAGTGGGGCGTTAGCATTCGGTTTCCAATTCAAATTTGTATTGTTCATCATCTCACCTCATTGATACTCCCAGTCTTGGTCAGGAATACCTCCTGGCCAATTCTCTTCCATCCATTCTGCTCTCTCGATCGCTTGGAGGTCTCTCTCAAATTCAGCAATCCAAATTTCTGTATCAGCGATGCACTTCTTGATGACATCTAGAGTATCGGCGGGAAAATTCACTTCGCAATTCCTTTCGATTCCCAATACACTGTCATGGGTGAAAGCTGTGCTCTTACCTCCGTACTTTGGAACATGCTCTGGGCATACCCAATAATCTCCCAACGAATGTTCAATGCCTCTGAACATGGCATAACTGGTGGACCTTGGCAGATGCCTTCTGGTAACAATATCCTTGATGTTCTGCAGGTGAGCCTCAATCTCTCCAGGAAATAGCCATACTTCGTCGGCCAGTCCAAATTCAAACCTGAATTTAGTTCCATGATCCCCCTGTACGATGATGGTGTAACCATTCAGAGTGACCGCTTCAGAATCGTGAATAAATTGCATCAGTGCAAGCCAATCTTTTCTCTCTTGAATGACCTCTTCGGAATCATCTTCCTGCTCGAAATGCAAATCATCTTTGACCTCAGTCAGACACAACTCCCACTCGGGCCAATTGTCCCAATCCTTGCCCTCAGCGATGTTCTTCTGATTGTAAGCGATGAAAATTGACATGAAATTCTCGAGATTATGCAAATCCCCGTTATGGTCAATCATCTCTTCTGGACTAATGAAAATATCATCACCTCCGCTCATCTTCCTCTCCTCCTTCCTTCTGTTCTGTCAGGATGGCAAACTGTGCAAGTGGTATCGATACAAGGCCAATCGTAATCATTCTCGATGGAATCAATGTAGCCATACTCGATCATCTTCTGCCAGAATGGCCTAGCATGTGTACAGGTGTCGACCCAGATGTGCTTGTCTGGAAAGGCCTGTCTGATATCTGCAATCATCGCAGTGCCGTTACCCTTGCCTCTGTCTTCTTCATCAACCACGAAATTGTGAACTTCGACTTCTTCATCGGCGATGATTACGATACAATCCGAGGTTGGATTTCTACCTGCATAGTAGTACCTGTTCTCTTTGTGTTGGTGCTGCCAAAAATCTCCAACACCGTTGAAGTCTCTTTTTCTGTTTTCTATTTCTTCCATTTTCATTTCATTTTCCTCCTTTTTTTCTTTGTTCTTTTTCATAATTTGAGTTAGAGAGGGCACCCGGATTCGAACCGGGATCCTGGGATCCGAAGCCCCAGATGATATCCATTACACCATGCCCCCATGGTATGCTACCGTCGAAGACTGCAATGCAATCGACGAAGCCTCTGACCAGCGGTGTGGTCACAGTAACAATGTCAGCAGAGTCGTTCCAAGGAA
>CAXRJY010000011.1:0-8742 GCA_964230915.1 Candidatus Poseidoniaceae archaeon
CACCAAAGAAGTCTCCAATCATCACTGCTTCTTCAGAGGATAAGGTGAAACTGCGGTTGAATTCATCAATCAATTCGTTGGTGACGTCTAGGTTGTTTGCATCCACTCCTTCAGGAACCCACCACAAGGTTGCATTGGAAGTACTCGCTCTTGCATTGTTGACCACAGTTGCTGATATGGTATCATCATCGACGACTAAATCATGGATATGCAACCTTGCTCTCCAATGCCAGATATTGGTTATCAGATATCTCATCACATCCAATTCTTCGCCTAAGCGCTCAGACAATGGCTCCACAGTACCTGGTGCCCACTGCTCATCATCCGTTTCAAATGTGAATGTAGGGAACCCCATCACTCCATATCCAAAATCTCTACTGGTTCCACAATTTGGGTATAATCCTTGATTGGCATTTTGAATTGGAATGTCTGAGACTTTTTCATGAACATCATCTCTGATGTAATGGAACAATTCCCAATCAGAGGGCTGTTCAGGCCACTTGCCCCAAGGATAGAGCATAATCCAAACACCAGTATGCATTGTGACATACAGATCGGCGTCAGGAACCATCGTTTTCATGTAATTTGAATTTGCAAGAGTTTCAGATTCACTGAATGCACTGCTCCCGGGCTGGGTCGTCGGGCAGGTGTTCCAGTAATGGTCGTAGTTTCGATTCAAATCCACTTGGTTGATATTCCAGCGTGTGTCGATATCATTTCCATCTGCATTCAGCATGATGAGAACATGTAACTCAGTTGTTGTGAGAACATCTATGACTTCCTGATCTCCAGTTGCCCAGCCTTCGATGTAATACTCGGCGGTAAGGAAAGCCAATTCTGTACCCAAGTGTTCATTTCCATGGTGCCCACCATCGATGTAGACGATTTCCTTCTCGGCTCCATCAGGCTTTGTATCAGCACTCCAATCAGAAATCTGTAGCATCCATAGATTCCTTCCAAGTTCAGTTTGGCCTATGACGAGTAGATTTACGATATCTGGATGGTCATCTGCCCAAGCATTGACGTCCAAGGTCAATGTTGCATAGCTATGGTACCAATGCTCCTGAACAATATCTGGCTGTTGTGCCTGAGCCATTGGAGTAAATACAGAAAGCAACAGGATACTGAGGATTATCTTGGCTCTCATGATATCTTCTGAGTACTTCCTATTCATCAATTAACCGATGCAGCGATTATTCAATCAGCGCGTGTGTTTGCGGCTATCCAATCTTCATATTCCTCATTTGCACGTCCACCCAATCGTAGTACGCATGGCACCTCGTAAGGGTGGAGTTCGATGATGCGTTGTTCTAATGCATCGCCGAGTTCAGGTCTGGTCTTCAGAAGGGAAACGAATTCGTCATCATGCTCATGCTCGCCTTTCCAGATGAAGGAGGATTTCATTGGGAAGATATTGGAACAAGCCGCTAACCCTTCTTCGATGAGTGTATCACAGATGCTCTGAGCGGTCTTTTCGTCGGGGTGTGTCAGGTAGACGATGAGTAGGGCCATATCCGCGAAGGAGGCCTACGTGGTATCAATGATTGTCATGGTTCTAGGGAGCCGTTGAAATATGCGTTTCACCGGCATGGCGTGATGACCGCGCCCGAAGCCCATGGCCGCCATGTCTATCTGGACTACTCCTGTTTCCATCCGCAGGTTGAATCTCCAGGCGATTGGCTACTCGATGTAATGCTAGAGGCATCCAGAACAGCGGGGGTGAGAATCGTTCATTCCCATGTCGAGAATTTTGATGGTAAAGTGAGCCCTCTTGGCTTTGCTGCAGTTGTTCTGATCGATGAGAGCCATGTAAGTGCTCATTGTTATTCAGAGAAAGGTTGGTTGGCCATCGATGCTTTCACCTGTGGTGAACATGATCCTGATGTCATCGTCGACATCATCGATTCGGCGATCAAAGAGCAGAGTCCGGACGTAGTATTGATGAAACGTCAGGAAATTGAACGATTTTTGCATGAGTAGTGATGATATGAGGCGTTTCATGGAGGATAATTTCCATAATTTCAATGCTGGAGAGTTGAAGAGTTGTGCTGAATCATTGGCTGCATTCCTAGATTCTGGAGGCCGTTTGATGGTGACCTTGGCTGGGGCCATGTCCACAGCAGGTATTGGAGTAACACTCGCTCCAGCGATAAGAGCAGGTCTTGTCCATGCAATATCATGCACAGGTGCTAATCTGGAGGAGGATGTATTCAGGATTCTGCATGAAGGTAGTCAACAGCGAATAGATTGGCGTAATCTCAGTGCCGAAGGTGAATTGGAATTGGAGAATAGAGTCACAGATACCAGTATTCCAGAGGAGGTCATTCGTACCGTGGAAAGTCGTTTGCTCGAAGTCTGGCAACAAGCGGAGAGCCCGAGGCCTCCTCATGAGTACTTCTACCAGATACTTCCAGAGGATGAGAGTAGTTGGTTGTGTGCCGCTAAAGAGATGGGCATTCCTGTATTCACCCCTGGTTGGGCTGATAGCACGATGGGGAATATCTTCTCAGCACGCCTCATCGATGGAACATTACTGGATTCTTCGATAATCACCAATGACCTCGATCGTATGACTCAACTTGCAGATTGGTATCGTTCGCAGAATACCCCAATCGGCTTCTTACAGGTAGGAGGAGGAATTGCTGGTGACTATGCCATCTGTGTGGTCCCGATGTTGCGTCAGGATTTGTTGGAAGATGTGCCAAAATGGTCATGGTTTGCTCAGATAAGCGAGTCCCGACCATCATATGGCGGCTATTCTGGTGCTCCTCCGAATGAGAAGATCAGTTGGCAGAAACTGGGGCCTGAAACTCCACGTTTCGTAATCGAGTCAGATGCCAGCATCGTTCTACCACTGTTGTTACAGTATCTATTGGACCCCCCCCTCTGAGTGTGGAGAAATAAATATAGAACGGATAATTATTTTCTTAAGTTCTATTTTTACTTTGAGAAACGTTGTACTGCGAGCCATCACCATCTGAGCAATTTTCCTCTTATCCATTTTCATCATTAATGTCATGTGAAAACCTTGGTCGCAATAGAGAGGGGTAAACAGGAATTCTTGAAATCCTGTATTTTGAATCAATGGGGTTATTAGTGAGAATATGTACGAAATTTCATGCCAATGAGAGCGAGAATGCCAATGGCGAATCCCCAAAATTGTTCTTGCACTCCAGTAGATGTCAATCAATGGGAAGTGATTCAATATTCTCAAGGTGTAAGGTCGATGAAATGCAAACAATGCGGTAATGAATGGGAGGAATACGATCCTGGAAATGACCCAGTTTGGAAATCTGGTGGAATGTATTGATTTGCTGAAAAGAGTCAGATTCATTCCAAGTTGTTATGTTGATACTCTCTTGTTCTTGACAAGTGGGTATTGAAATCCCGTTCACAGTGCAGCAATAGTTTGTCATTACCAGTGAGTAGTGATATGGTCTGACCAGGTCTCATAGGACGGTTCTTTAGATCGACTTCCTTGTCTGTAGAAGCCGAACATCTTTTTCTTGTCTTGTCCTTTCCTTGCCTGAAGGTGAGGTTGGTAAGCAAGAACGTGTTTGGGTGCTTTGTCTACATCTATCCGAATGATTGTCTTGTCTCGATATGGTATGAATCTAATTCTCCAACAGTTGGTTAATGATTGTCCGGTACAAACCAAATTTCTCTCTAGAATCTGTGAAATATGTAACTCCAATTCATCATTTGTAGAGACATTGGTTGAATGACTCAAATCTGCTTTTAGCGTATCCGCCGGTAGAAATGGCTCCTCATCTTTAACTCCAATCAACAACGTTCCTCCAAGGGTATTGAGAAATGCTGCTACTTCCTTGACAACAACATCTTGCAGTTCTTTGTTCTGTTTGCCTTTGTCGTCACCTTCTGTATTGGTCCAAAATGAAGCCTTTAACTCAAGCCTTTCATTTTCCCCACCTGAGATCCATTCATCTAGTGGTTTTTCACTTTCTTCAAGTGTCTTTTCAATTGCTATGTTTAATTTTTCAAAAAAGCGCTCAATACTGTCTTCTTTGACAGATTTCATACCTCGTCGTAGATCAAGCATGTGGCCAATACCGATTAGAGGTGAGAATATGATTGCCAACATTCCAAATATAAGGAATATAGAATTGAATAGAGTGAAATTAGTAGAGAGGGTTTCCAGTATCGTCTGTTCATGGAGAAACAATGTTGCGGCGGCAGCTCCCTTTTGGAGCGTTAGGAATAATACCCACAATTCCATAAATTCGTTTCGTTTTGCACGAAGTTTGAATGGAGAAGACCTTTGCTGATGTCTAATTTCTATCGTTTTTTTCTTATCATTATCTTTAGTTAGATAATCGTACAATAATTCTGGCCAGGCAACTATCAAAATCCAAGCAACAAACCCGAATAATAGGGCCCAGTTCGAAGGCAAATTCGACGTTATCAGTGCACCTAGACTCCACGAATTGGAATGGAAAAATACAAACAATCCAAGTAGAATAAAGATGTAGATACAACGAAAAGGAGTGCCGATTAGTATCGATATTCGCGGTGAGATAATGTCTGCCTCTTTCAATTCATGACTCACTATTTGATTTGGATAACGATAGAGAAAAGAGTATGGTGATTCGTCAAAATTATCTCGTGTTTCCGAAGAATGACGGAATTTCCCGATAGTACCTTTAGTGAACAGGGCATACTTTTTTCCCCTCAATACAGAGATTGGCAATCCCTCGTCAGGATCGGGAAAGCAACCTACCATCATTTGTCCGTCATCGTGGATGTAGATAAACTGCCTCCTATTACCTACTGAATATGCATTATCATAGCTGGTGAAGTACATAGGGGACTTCATGATTGATTGTGTTTCTCTTCACCGACTGCCCGACTACAGGGTGGGCAATGAACGGAAGTAGTTGCAATCTTCAGTTTCTCTTACCTTACCACCAGCATCGGTTGTAAAACGCCCATCAAGTCGTGCTCCAATATGTCCAGCAAGCACTTTCGTCGCCAACATGGCGGCTGTGAATTCAGTGAGTGGACTATCTTTTCCAGGAACGATTTCATTGACATCGGCCGAGATCACCCGTGCCTTGGGATTCGAGAACAGAGTATCGATGGTTTCCACTGCATGCCACATGGAAAGACCACCTGGAACTGGTGTACCCGTGTCAGGGACCAATGAACCGTCCATGCCGTCGATATCGATGCTCAGGTGAACAGGTCCTTCAACCGCTTCGAGTGCGGACAGCCATTCAAGCCAAGCGCCTTGTCCAGCACAAGGGCTCATGATGTCGCTGGCGAACCATGTTGAGATTCTATCATCGGAATCTATTCTTTCTGCTTCTTCACGAGAAAATGCCCGTATTCCGACTTGCATCAAGTGCCCGATTCCCATGTCCAATGCTCTGGCTGCGGCGCAAGCGTGTGACCACTTTTCTCCATCAAGCTCCTGTCTGAGGTCAGCATGAGCATCGATCTGAATCACTGTGATTTCTTCTAGAGGAGAGGGTATTGCAGCAAGAATCGGTGGGAGAATACCATGTTCTCCTCCAAGTATGATGGGAAAACAATCGCCCTTGAACCAAGGTTGTAGATGAGCGGTCATGTTGTCAAGTTGTTCAAGCAATGTATCGCCTTCTCCATCCCATGGCTCAGCGGTATGAATCGAGACACCTGCTGGAATGTCTTCAGGAAGTGTGGGGTCATACAATTCTACTTGCGCAGAAGCACGAATGCAGGCTGCTGGGCCTTGAGCAGTTCCTTGACCATAGGAAGTAGTCAGTTCATAGGGGAGTGAAATCATGACGACATCTACTTCGTTGCCTTTTTCAGGGAGGCCGAGGAAGTTACCCTCGACATGGTCGGGTTCCATCAATCCGTCGCGGAGTTGTGCAGAATTAAGCCCTTTTAGAATGGAAATCTCCAATAATAGTGTTTTTTGGGCGGATTATTCATATAGCACCGTGTACAGAATAGAATACTGCGCAGCGATGAACGATTGGTCGGACATTACAGCCGGCGCACACTGAGGGAAGAAGATGGGAATGTCTCTACATGAACTTACAGAAGCTATCAGACAGCACATTGATTCGGAAATGGAAGCGGACGTTGCTTCGGGCATGGCAGAGCATGCTTTGGGCTTTTTTGGCTTCTATGAGAGAATCATTGACAATGCACTTGAACCAACCGACCGCAACCTGTTCTACATGTTCCAGGATTATGACTTGTTGACAACAGAGTCTGAAGAGACAACGTTGTGGGATGGGCGTGAATGGCGTATTCATTACTGGCGTTTCAAGCCAGAGTTGCGAGAGAAGGTTCTTTCATACATGGATAGCACAAAAGTCGAGGTAGAAGTGGATCCATTTTCTGACATATATGGTGAGATAGGCGAGATGGTGTGGAACAGGGATGATGACATGCCTGCCAATCCAAACGCTTTCACCAATGACAGATGGTAATTCTTACAGAGTCTTATCACGAAACCGAACCTATTGAATAGGTCGCTCGTATGTCAATATACATGGTGAAGCAGCGTATCAGCCTGTTGATTGCGGGATTGTTCGTTTCAGTCATGATGGTACCAATAATCGCTGCGGATTCCAGCACTCCAGCACATTCGATAACTGTTGATTGGAGTGCGGTGGAATGGCAAACAGATGGGGATGAAGGGCTAGAACAACGCCATTCATATCGATTTGAATTCGATGATGCTCTCAATTCCACAGTTTCAGAATTCAGCGCCAATGTTTCTCATTTGGACCATGAAGGTGCACTACTGAATGAATCTACATATTCAGTTTCTGAGATGACTTTCGTGAATGACCGAGTATTGCGGCTTGATATGCCTGACAGCCTTTCCTTTGGTGATTCAATTTTCATTGAGACTTACTGGGATGGTGTTGCAAGCGGAGTTTCTCGAAATCTCCAAGCAACTGTATGGAATCAACCCCTTGCTGACCATTCAGTGACCATAACTACAGATTGGAATCTCAATCATAGTTATGAAGATGAGAATGGTTCTCAGCACTATCTGTTACTGTTCAACGGCAGAGGCTGGCAGGAGCGACAAGGAGACACTCTACATGCCTGGGAACTAGGGGATGGAACAGTCACGATAAATGAAGTCGGTGAGAATGAAACAACATGGATCAATTTGACTCTAGACGAGATATGGAGGAATGAGACAACGGTCGATGGAGTCCTGCAGGCTCAATATTTCAATGCTGAAGGATGGGGAGACTTGGTTGTGGAGTTCTCAGATGCCGACATGGATTCCATGCGGGTCACAGCCGATGTCACCAATGCACAATTCAATCGTAGTACGGTTGATGGAATCATTTCTGAAGGAACGAAGTTGGAAGCAACAGGTTTCCTCAATGCAAGTAATGAGGATGAAGATGGCGAATTGTGGATGAATGGAACCGTTTCAATTCTGTATTTTGAACGCTATGAAGTCGATGGAATGATCGAGTATGACCTCGTTCAATTCGAAGGTTATGCAGAAATGCTGATGGTGGATGGTGAAAACAGATTTGACATTGATATCTCTGAGATAGCGATGTACGAGGAATGGGAAGATGGCGAGCGTATCGGTCAGAGAGAATCGATTCGTGGAGACGGAACTTTCGGATTCAAATCGGATGATGAAGATGGAGATGTAACAATCAATGGGACTGTATACGATTTACGTGATACCAGTGTTGATGGACTGAAAACAGATCAGTATTTCCATTTGGATGGTACATTCACTGGAGATGTCGATGGAACCTTTGGAGCAATCACCAACATTGAGACATCAGGCGATTGGCAGAACCACAATGGAACGGAGTATCCAGTCAATGTGATACTCGAGGAAACATGGTTCAATTTGACCGGTTCAGGTGGATTCGGCTTCGAGGGTGCTGGGCAGAATCATAACAGGACATGGAACTACGAAGTTCCTTACACCGATTGGGATAACACGACCATTTACAGGAAATGGGAGAGTACTGGATTCGATACCGATGAAGGAGATGAGTATCCTGAGAATTCACCCGTTCCTTCGCCACCTACTCCTCCAGAGACCGAAGATGGTCTTGGTGAAGTGAACCTCAGTCGTGAGACAGGGCTCTCTCCTGTATCGTTACAACCTGGGGACATGGTTTCCCTGCTTGGCTCGGACCTTGTGAAATTGGATTTGGTCGCTACAGCGACTGCCACCTCCACCAAGGATGGTCGAGTATTCGATGTCACACAGTGGTCGGGCACCTACTACAATGAAGAGGGAACTTTGAGTGATGGTATTGCTACTGGTGAAGTAATCAACAAAGGGCCACTTTCTGGGTTGATATCCAGTGTTCAACGCCAATTGACTGTTCCAGGAGTGAATGATGAAGATGCTGTATTCACCGAGGTTCAGGTATTGGAAAGGATCAGCTACCCATCAGTGGTTTCAGAAGGAGAGAATACAGCTCCTACTGTAGAGTCGATATCATTGCGCAGTAGCCTTGTCAACGAAAGAGGAACCTCTACCTATCTTGAGGTCAGTATCTTGGACCCTGATTGGAACACGATTTCTGTTGTCGCCAATCTCAGTTCATTGGGTCTAGGAACAGTAGAGTTGAGCGACGAGGGATTAGATGGAGATTTGACGATACACGATGATGTGTGGACGACTCAGATTTCAGTTCCAGGAATTGAACATGGCGATTTGCAAATCTCGGTAGTTGCTACTGACACTTGGGGTGCGACAGATGAGATGAATGGAACGGTGGAAGT
>CAXRJY010000012.1:0-6097 GCA_964230915.1 Candidatus Poseidoniaceae archaeon
CGGAATGGGCATATGAGGAATCGCGCATAAGAGAATTACAGATTGAATATGGACTTGAGGGCACTGGAGTAAATGTGTGCATGGTAGATACAGGGATTGACCTTGACCATACGGACCTTGGAAGCGCAAATGTCATGTTCAAAGATTTTGTTTCCGGATCTCAGCAAATGGTAGACCATGGTGTTGATCATCATGGAAGCATGATGGCAGGGATCCTTGTTGCTGATGGGCACTTGAAAGGAGCAGCTCCGGATGTCACTCTAATCGTTGCTGCAGCATTAGGTGAAAATAGTGGAATGGAAACGGTTGGTGATACAACATTGGTAGCAGAAGCGATTGAATGGTGTTGGACTGAACAGAATGCCGACATCATCTCATTGTCCTTGGGTGGTATGCAGGACCTGAATGCCACTGCTAAAAGTGAAGTAGAACAAGCTGTGGAGGAGGCATTGAGAAATGGAATCTATGTGGTTGCTGCTGCAGGTAATGACGGGGGCTCTGATGATGATGGAATCGTATCTTCTCCCGCTAATGTTCCATTGGTCATCGCAGTAGGTGCAACTCAGAAGGGCGGAGAGTTATGGGCTTCATCTTCACGAGATGATTCAATTGTGGATAGAAATGGAGATAACAGAACCGATCCACACCTCAAACCAGAGATTCTTGCCCCAGGTGCTGGAATAATCTCTACAGCTCCAGGAAATACCTATTTCCGTAGTAGTGGAACTAGCGGAGCGACCGTGTTCATTGCTGGAACTCTTGCATTGATATTGGAGGAATACCCTCAGATGAAGCGAGGCGGCGGCTCCCAGAACAGTAATTGCATTGTTGCAATGAAACAAGCACTGATGGATTCAACTAATCCCGATATTGATGGTGTTGAGCATGATGGAGCACTTGGATATGGAAATCTGGACGCAGTAGCATGGTTTGAGACTGTAGGAATTCAACAATCAACTTCCTCCTGCACTGAATAATGACTGATATTATTAATGATTTTTGATACTAATTTAAATTATCAAGGAAAAAAGTATCAGTATTTATGATATTATTAGCCTGATTTGATACTTTTCAATTGAACTCACGTCCGTATGTCTTTTATCCTAATGCAAACGCCAGTGTATTGAGGATGAATATGTCACGAATCGATATTCGCAATAGCCTTGTACTGACTTTGATGCTTTTGATGACTTCATGGCTGG
Source organism: Candidatus Poseidoniaceae archaeon (assembly GCA_964230915.1). Lineage (GTDB taxonomy): Archaea > Thermoplasmatota > Poseidoniia > Poseidoniales > Poseidoniaceae > UBA226. Next base: position 1,203 of record CAXRJY010000012.1, read on the forward strand.
CCCTAATACCGTTAGCACCTGAAGTTGAGGCAGGGGGAACCAATCAAACTACTTCTGGTACTTTGACAGGAACTGAGACCTGGTCGGGTTCGCACACGTTGACAGGAGATGTCGAAGTTGCTGAGGGTGCTCAGTTGATCATCAATGCCGGTACGACCATCAATTTGCCAGTAGGGGCATACATCGTTGTCAAGGGCTCAATGTGTGCTGGTGATTCGGCTTGTGGTGCTACTCAGGCAGGGACTGGGAGCCCGGTGCGTTTCATCTGGCCTACTGCCGCTCCAGTACCGAATACCACAGGGCGATGTTATGACCCTGGAAATCAGTTGACCAATACCGATTTGAATTGTGGAGAGGCAATCCTGTTCGAGTCAACCATCGACCAAGCATTGACTTCATTGTCCCATGTAACAATCGATGGCGCATACGGTATTCCAGTGTATATTCCATCTCGTAGTGATTATGCATATGGTGCGATGGTATTTGACGGTGCGGCATTTGATTTGGATCACCTGACTTTTTCTAACATCAATACCTCCAATATTGTTGCATACAATCTTGCAGCACCACATATGACTGATTCGACTTTCGTGATTGGAAATGATGAACGAGGATGGGATGCAGCAGCTGTACGTGCTTTCGACGCGGGAACAGGGATTCTATCCACCTTCGTTCTTGAGAATTCTGCCTTCACAGGGAACCAGGCTGCCGACTGTGGAAATAATGGTGGGGGCCGCTCATTGATTACTGCAGAGAACAGCTACATCGATATGAAGAGCCTCAGCATAACTCAGAATGCATACGGTCTGTTCCTAAAGGATTCATCGGGCCAGTTGACGAATTCTCAAATCAATGTCAAGTGCAACGGTGTTGATACCAATGGGCACAAGACCACTGGAGAGATATCTCACACACTCAGGGTTCACAATAATTCCATCATCACTGAAGAAGGCGCTCCTTTGACAGCATATGATGGAGCAATTGTCATCGCAAATGACAATACTTTGTCAGGTGCTTCTGAAGGTTCAGGAATGGGAATCAGAGACTCTTACCTCGAAGCACACAGAAATGTCATCGGTCCAATTGCAGGTTGGAATGGAATGTGGATATACGGTGAATCCGATGTAGTGGCGGAGAACAATTCCTTTGAAGGTGCAGCCAAAGAAACACTGCTGATCGGTGAATATCACCACATGGATCAAGGATGGAATGTCCCTGCTCCAACCAAGGCTAGAGTATATTTCGCTAACAACATCATCCGTAACAACACAGGAACTGATTGTAGTGGAACCGTCGTTTATGGAGGGACGTTCAATTGTCCTGCAATCCATGTATTCATGTCCAGTGGTACCTTCATCGATAATACGGTACTGGACAATGCTGGAGACGGTATGAGGATTACCGGAGGAGTGGTGAATGCTCAAGGAAATGACATCATGGTCGGTGAATTTGGTGCACGAATTTCAGATTACGATGATAACTATGGAACTAAATCTGCGTCGATCGCATACTTCCGCGAGAATACATGGAACAATGCTACTCAGATTTACAATGTCTCTGAATCAAGAGTAGCAGTTCAGAGTGAACACATTCCTAACCCTGGTGGCGGAGAAATATATCCTGTAATGTTGAGTTGGAGCGGTGCAGAATGTCCGTATGTACAGGCCGAATGTCTACAGGTACCATTGACTGCTGAGTGGAAGCCTAAAGGTATGCCATTAGCAATGGATGTCATTGATAACGCAACCACATTCACGTTTGCAGATGTCACTAACTTTGACCTGAGCAAGGTCCACATTCAGAATCAGAATTCTGCGTGGGGTGTTCAAGTTCAGCGAGGAGAGTTGGTTCGTTTCAGAACCATGGCCAAAGGTAATCAGGTTGGAGATGCATACGTCATGGTCAGAGATGCCATAGGTAATGAGTTGTATAACGTGTCTACTGATGATTACGGCTATACTCCTCATTTCACTCTACCAAGTAATTTCCATATCGATACCAACTGGAATCACCTCGCCAATGATCCGGGTGAAGATTCGTGCAATGATGGTATAGATAACGATGGAGATGCCACCATGGATTCTGGAGATAGCGATTGCAGTACAAGTCGTGAGTATTCGACTTACTCTGTCTGGGGCTACAAATTCGAAAAGGGAATGGCTGAGTATTCATTCCAGTTAACAACGGCGGTAGACGATGTACTCACGCTTGAGAACCTTGACCCCAGTATAACTGTGAATCAGCAGGATAGCCACTCGTTCAAGCGAACGATAGAACTGAGTGGAACTGCTTGGGATGGAACTGCAGGTCCGTATTTCAACGACTGGGACGCTCAATGGTCTCAACAAGGGGTTGTCAAGCAGATACAGGTCAAACCTCCTGGAGTTTTAGATTGGGATGATGCATATTTTGGAACTGACGACTCAATGTCGGACGGCGAAGTCTCGAAGGCAAATCATCCATTCAATTCGTGGTCATTTATTTGGGATATGGGTAATGACGCTGAAGGAGACTATACCTTTGAGATTCGTTCTTTCGACGGTTTGGATTACAGCCCAACCATTACGCGTGTGTACAAATTGAACACAGTTGCACCTACTCTGTATGTGGATTCACCTGCTGACTATTCATCACATGATACTGGGAAAGTGATTTTCCAAGGCAGGGCAAGTGATCCTTACAATGGGATTCAGGGTTCAGATATTGACAAGATATGGTTCGACATTGTAGGGCCTAATGATTACAAAGCAACAACCAGCACCGCTGGTGGGACGCAATGGTCATGGGAATGGGACTTTTCGGCATTAGTATCTGGAGAATACATTTTCAAGATATGGGCTTCAGATTCAGATTTCTGTAAGGGCGTTGTCGGTGAGTGTAACGTTCGTACCCTGACACTTGATATTGAGAATGAGAATGATATTCCAATCGTTCAAATCTCAGAGCCATATAATACTGAAAGGGTATCTGCAAATGAAACCACTTTGATTCAAGGATATGCTACAGATTTCGATGGACAAGTTACCAAGATTGAATTTGAGATAACCAATCAAGATGGTCTCATCGAACAGAATGCACCACAGACATTGACGATGGGTGATATTTTGCCTAGCGGTGCTTGGGCAACATATTGGGACACTTCGAATCTACTCCATGACCGTCAATATACTCTGACTGTCAGAGCATTTGATGGCTATGATTATTCGACTCCCCAAGTGGTGATTATCACCATTGACAATCCACCGGATGAAGGTAACTCGCCACCGATTTTCAATGCCTCTGGATGGGAGGAAGTCATCACGATTTTCTGTGATGAAGGCTCGCAATCACTCGACCAATGTGGCGGTGGAGCATCAATCAATCTGACCAAGTATTTTTCAGATGCCGATCAGGTGCTGACGGGCAACAACTACATCGTAGTCAACAGTCTTGATCCGCAGGTCAATGATAATCATCATGAAATCGTCATCACCATCTCAGACGAGGGTATCGCTTCTTTCGACCCGATAGACATGAGAAGCGATTTCCCAGAAGAGATTGAGATGTGGTCTCTTTCTGCAGTGCAATTCCAATGCATTGATGATTCAGGTTCAAAAGTGAGTTCACTATTGGTATCGTTCCTGGTTGAATCAACATCTTTCACTTACCAGCGTGAAGGTGAGGGTACAGTTTCGGAAGATGACACGATTGTCTTTACTGGAGAAGGTAGACCTGGTGCTAAGGTAGTCGCTAGACTCGTCGATGGAGAACGTTCGATAGGAATCACATATGTCGGTGATAATGGAATTTGGAGTATGGAGATAAGTGGCAAGGAGTTTAACAATCTAGGAAGTCACGATATTGTTTTCGAATATGCTGGAAAGGAATCAGAACCGATGGCGATACAGGTTGGTTCTGGAGATGAAGGAATGCCAACATGGGTATGGATGGCTGCTGGAGTTGTGGCAGTTGTTCTTCTGGGTGGTCTATTTGTATTCTTCTTTGTTGAATTCGAGGATTTTGATGAGGATGAGGAAGGACTTGATGCGACTGCTGAAGTGGAAGAAGACCCGTATGCTTGGGCAAAGCAATCCCAGCAACAGCCTCAGCAACCTCAGCAAGTGGCTCCGGTAGACCCGACGCCTGCGCCACAACCGGTCGCGTCGTCACAATATCCGGGTTGGATGTGGGATGCTCAAACCAATCAGTGGGTTCCAGATCCAAATCACCCTCAGCAATGAGTGTGATAGTGGACTAATCTCTAATGCTAGGAGTTGAAAAGATGGCACATCCAAAACCTGGTGTCCAAGAGAGAATATTGTTGCATCTGCGGGATTATTCTGATTATTCGGAAGAAGTCGAAGTGCCATTTGCTCTTTCACAGATGGGGATTGCAAATGCTGTTGCCATCGCTCGCTCAAATGTACCAAGGGCAATTGCGGGTTTGAAGGATCAAGGTTTGCTGATTGAGAGGCAAGCACATGTTTCGGGAGTCAGTCGAAAGAGGAAGGCGTATTTTCTTACCGAGCCAGGGATTTCACTGGCAGAGGAAACTTGGAATCGTTTGAGGGATTTTTCTTTTCGTTGCATAGTTTCTGATGGAAAAACGGTTACTACCACACTGGGTGAAACTCAAGAGGTTCTACCCTTCACAATGCGACCAGTAGATGTGATACGTTATCTTGATGATAATGGAGTAATGGATGCTCGCACGTTATCTGAAGATTTGATAGAGAGAGATCATTCCAAGCATGTAGAGAAGCAATTGGTATCTTCATTGGCTGACTTGGCGAGGTTGAGGCATTTCTAGGGCCGAACCTCTGAATTGGAGATGATGGTAGACCTGCTTGAGGCAAAGGATGACCCTAGCAGGGCTGTCAGGACGATACATGTTGCTGGACTTGCTGGAATCGGTA
>CAXRJY010000013.1:0-10309 GCA_964230915.1 Candidatus Poseidoniaceae archaeon
ATCAGGATCTGTGACAAATTGGTCGACTGTTCCATTATTGATACCCATAGCACTCAATGTGCAATTAGTACTGGTCTCAAAATAATCGTTCAAAGCATCGCCATCGGTATCCAAAGTATTGTAACATGGGTCCTGAGGGTCAGTCAATGTGCCGTTGGCAACTTCATCGAAATCAGATTGTCCATCGCTGTCAGTATCAGTAAGACCAGGATTGGATGTGAATCCATAGACTCCTGTCAATTCTTCCCAATTAGCCAGACCATCGCCATCTGTATCTTCATAATCGTCGTCACAATAGCTCCTTGTATTCTGAATCGTACCATCCATAACGGCAGAAGTGTGACAGAATGAAGCATTCCAGTTCTCAACACTCAACGTACCTACCGGTGGAGAAACTGCAACTCCGGTCAATACAGAACCCTGTAGGCTTGAATAAGCAAAAGCGGTCAATGCGCCTGATACATTGTAGAATCCAACTCCTCCATTCGGATTGAATCCTGAAGAATCTGCAACAGTCAACCTTTGACTGCTGTATAGAGAATGCGTAGTCTGGAAAGCAACAAATGAATCACAAGGGTCGGTGCTATGATTGGCTTGCAATTCCAGAAAATCATTGACACCTCCAAAATCGGAATCTGCAACATCCCAGAATGTGCATGTCATGTTCTCCTCCCAGTTCTCCAATCCATCTCCATCAAAATCTCCAGCATCTTCTCTGCGAGTAGGGTCAGTTTCGTTGCTCTGCAATGAGCCATCACCGTTCAGGTCCTCTTCACCATCATCAAACTGGTCTCCATCGGTATTGTTGTCCCTTGGGTCGCTTGCTTGAAGAGTCTGTCCTGAGGTCCCATATCCGGAGTTGATCTCAATTCCATCTGAGATTCCGTCGCCATCTGTATCTTGTGCGGTAGGGTCAGTCAAGTTCCCAAGTGCCTCATCTCCATCATTGACACCATCTCGATCTGTATCTGCTCGTTGTGGGTCTGTCTGAGTGATAGAATCAACCTCTGCAGTTATTGTTGCACAATTACCAGGACCAACCATCGCCACAGGATTGCAAGGTGAATGAGTCTCAGTCGCCCCAGCGTCAGGACCGGGTTGGAAACAATCGACACCTCCACACTGGCTGTCCCAACCAGGATTGACATATTCGTAGATGTTCACAAGGCCATCGTTATCTGGGTCTCCGTTGCTTCCATTGTCTCCACTGGCGGAAGTTGGATCAAGACCATTGGCATGCTCCCAACCATCATCCATTCCATCGCCATCGGTATCCCAGCCATCTGGGTCCTCATCGATGAGTCCATCGCCATCATCGTCATCACTAGCGCAGTTGGCATCTCCATCGCCATCTGAATCCAATCCATCAAGAGCTCCATCGCCATCGTCATCAAGGCCATTGTTGCAGATGTTTCCAGGTGGGTCTTCGTCGCAAAGCACAGTGGTTCCAGAACCATCCGAGCCTGAATCACCGCATGCAGGGGTGCTCAAAGTCTGAACATGCTCCTCAGACCAACCTCTGACAGGAACGGTTCCATTCCACCAGACCCCATTGTCGAGGATTGAAGGAGTAGAAGAAGAATCCCAAGAAGATGGCTGATTGACCATGTACTCAACCAAATTGGTAAGGCCATCGCCATCAGGGTCTCCGGTTGCGCCATTGTCTCCTGAGGTCGATGCATCAAGTGGATCAAGTCCATATTTCCACTCCCAACCATCGGGCAAACCATCACCATCGGTATCGGGATCGGCGGGTTGTGTATTGAGCAGATATTCCTGCGCATAGGACAAGCCATCCTGATCGGCGTCATTGAGAGCCATGGCTTGGAATGAATTGAATTCAATAGCAGCAAATGATGAGAATATCATCAGTACCACGATACCCAATGCCTTTCTGGCTTGAAGCGTATCGTTTTGAATTCTGATTGCGGGCTGTGGGACTTCATTGTGACGTGACAACGTGAACACCGGTTTCAGGGGTCAATCGAAGGCACATAAGGCGAATGGAGCATCGTTCATACGTCCACAGGGCCCTACGGGCCCCTGTGGAATGACTTTTGAAGTTCAATCAAGCATCTCAATATCGTCTTCCCAGTCATCTTCTTCGACTGGTGCAATGGTTGATTCTTGCTCTGAGTCATCCATTTCTTCAAACAAGGACTCGTCATCAATGTACTCCTCAACATATTGTGCTGAACGCTTTCCACGCAGGAATGCTGCAAAGATCAGCAACAAGAACAGTCCGCCACCGGCAGCAACTGTCGATTGTCGCGGAGACGACAATTCTTGCATCAAACACTCAATTCCGCCACTGCAATCAATCTTGATCTGAACCTTCTTGGTTTTGATATAATCCGGACCATATGGAGTCACCTTGTGCAGCGGCTGTGCAGTGATTGTTATCTGTGCAATATCTCCATCCTTGACGCCTTCATCAGGAGCGATTACAACAACAGTGAAAGTCTTGTCATCAAATGCTTTGACACCCATATATGGGATTGACTCGATGTCTACATCCCAGCCAGAAGGAGCATCGATATCCAACAACAGATCAAGGTCTACATTGTTGCCATTGACCACTTTGAATTCCATCTGTCTCTTATCTCCTGCCTCCATCGGCAAATCAGGTGATAACTGAATGATCTGTAGATCATTTGGCATATCTTCTTCAATCTCAAATTCCAATGGAAGGTCGAAGTAACGTGGATCTTCAGATTCACTGACCTCTGATATCCTCAGGTAGATAGTATGATTTCCTGCTTTCAGTTTGTTTCCAGGTGTCACCGAGAGGCGGATGGATTCAACATCTCCAGGACCCAATGATACTGTGTTGACCACAGTTGATCCAGAAGTATCTGTGACCTCGAAATCCCATGTCCCAAAGACAGGATTGCTATCGGTATTGGATTTCAACTCAGCAGGATTGAGGATTTGCCAAGTGGTGTACTCAGAGCCCTCCTCCATGGAATTTGTTATGTCGACTGTAAGCACCAAAGGTTGTGAACGGGAGGAAGAAAACGGACCGATGTGCCCCAATGGAAGGCCGAAGTCATCCGAAGTGACTTGAGCAAAAACTCCGAAGGTACGATGAGCGGTAAACGAAATGTTAGAACGTTGACTGGAATTACCCTCACTCATCACCGTAGTCTCGAATTTGGCAATGTCATCCTGACCGCGGTCCAATGGTGGAGTCAACTGCATGGTCAAAGTCTGGATATTATGGCTCTCAACCTGATTGGTCAAGAAATACGCACCATCCTCGGTAAGAGAGGTACTGGTCTCTTGATCATAGAGCCTGACGGTCCAGGTATGTGGTCCATCAACCCTGATTCTGAAAGTGTCGAAATCAAAGCCCGTATTGAATATCTCAAGGTAGAATTCACCTGCACCCTCTGCATCGATGAAGTGAGAAACATCAGAGTCATAGACATCTGGTCTCTCTGAATCGGCAATCTCCATCACACGCTCTTCATCTGTAAAGGCGCTCACCTTGGGTTTTGCAAAGACGCCAACCTCTTCGATGTCGATGGAGGTAGTTACAACTTGGACCTCCTCGCTGGTCCCATCGCCGTCTGTATCAGCATAAGCACGGCCGATTATCTCTAGATTGGCGGGAGCATCGCTAAGGTCATCTGGAGAAGTGATTGTCAATGTAGGACGTACAAGGTCACCTCCGCAATCCAATTCGTATCCTACTGGCTCACTGAACTCTATCAGCCAATCACTTCCAGGATTTCTCTGCAAGGATAATTGCACTTCCATGTCAAGACCATCAGCTCCAATATGCTCTAGTTCGAATTCAACAGAAGTGGTCTTTTCAGGTGCTATCAGAATTACATCACCTTGTGCTTCACCCAACTGCAGAAATACCGCATATTCCACGAATTCAACACCATCATGTTCGAAGACCATCACATTGTCCTGCATGTCCCTGACCTCCAGTCTCAGCCCATATTCTCCAGCTGCGCGACCAGATTCATAGGTCCATTCATGTTGACCTACAAGGCCCTCATTGTCGAGTTTCAATTCTCCATCTTCAAAGGTCTTCTCAAACACAACCGCAGTATCTTCTGGTGTCTGCATGACCAATTTCACATTCTTGATATCATCCCTTCCAAATGCATCTCGGACGTCGACTGAGAACTGCATGGTTCGATATTCAACGCGATGATTGGGTGCCCATTCGGTGACTTCGGCATCGTTCCAAGAACCACCGGAGCGGTGAACCTTGACCATCGAATTAGCCAAAGCATTGGCCTTGACCTCCATTCTAGTGTAAGCGCCATTGCTGTTGTCGACGTTGTGGTATGCTACTCGGACATCACAATCCTCAGTTTGCTCACCTGGAACGCTGCCTCCTTGGCAATTGGCCTCAGCGGTGATACGCAATGTCAACTGCTTGCCAGAAAGTACGACAAAACCCTTGCTTCCATCTTGAAGAGTGGTTGAGACATCCATCTCATATGGGCGGTATTGGTATGCACAACTACTGCCAAATATCCCTCCATCCTGACAAGGGTCATCAAGTTCTGCAGTAGCACTGGCAACGGTTGAAGAGCCACTCATCAACTCAAAAGTCAGATCCGCAGAACTTCCTTCCTGGCCAGTGAAGCGGATGTATACGAAGAGAGGTATGCTACCTCCACCATCAGATTCTCCCTTTACTGTCAGATTGGAGATCATTGATGCTGATTTGAATTCCACTCCTCCAATAGCAGATTCATCTGATTGACCACCCGATGAAGGGACGTGAGTAGTGATGAAACCCATGCCGCCAGCAGATGAATTCTGTTCAGCCACGAACAAGTCGTAAGAGACCATGGAATCTGAAGCGGAATGGCGATCATCAACGATGCTCTGGTCCAACATCTCCATCGTAGATGGAGCCATAGGGGAAGCGATTGACAACAGCATCAGCAGGGAGATCCCCATCATCAACCTCCACTTTCGTGTGGCCGCGTGGATACTGGACATCGATACAAGGCCCACATCGCCTCCATTAGAACGTTTGCGGCATTTGTGCTCAAATCTGAACGTTGCAGAACAGCATGGTGTGACACCGTTGCATCAAAAGCCGAGACCCACCCCCGCAGGAGTGCAGGGGTGGCTGAGCATGGTCAAAGGCGCCGGGCTTAAGATCCGGTCCGCGATGCGGTTCGTGGGTTCAAATCCCAGTCCCTGCATCACTAAATAGGTAGAAATTCACTCTTCTTCAGAAGTAGTGATGTTCTTGGTAACACCAAGAGTGCGCAATGCTGCACCGAATGATGCAACTAGATATTCCGCTTCTGGACGCAGCAACCTGAGTCGAACTCTGATATCATTGACCAGAAAAGTCACCTCTCCTTTGTCATTGCAATCCAAATCAAGAAGATTGGCAAGCTGCCATTGGCCTATGGTTCGCGGAATGATGCCATACAGATTGGCTTGAATTGTGACCGTATGCTTGGTCAATGAAATTCTATGTCTATTGTCGAGATTTCCAGTAGGCCCTTCCAATCGAGCCCAAGCAAGAATCGTCAAGAGTGTCAATCCTAAACTCCAGGCTCCGGCAACAAAGAGATTAGCAGTTCTAATGGTTGCCAATGTAATCATCAATCCAAGAACAAAAGCCGCTATCGATGACCAAATCACTCCTGCTAAAGCATCGTCATCCATCTCAGTAGGTAGTTTGACGGTGAATCCATTGGCAGTCTCTTTGAAATCGAACCTCAATCCATCAAGTTTCACAGGCTCGCTCCATCTCTCGCCGAACTCATTCAATTGTGTGATGACATTCATGCCATGCTCATCCTCGCGCACTCGCCTACCCGTGTGTTCTGACAATCTTGCATCGCAAGCAACTGCAATCGATTCAGCCATGGTCAAAACGTGTGATTCATTGAAAGAACGCATCAATTCAATCATTCCATCATCCTTGGAATCAACGTGCAATGACCATTGTGCTGGGCGCGAATCAGGTATCTTCTGGGTCAAAACATAAGAGATATCTGTAGATTCCCATTTTCTCGATAGTGGGCCTGCAGAGATAGAAATGCCCTTTTCATGGATCTGTATATCCACAGGGGTGCTCACAGTGGTGCTGAAATGCTGCACGTCGCCATCGCGACTATCCTGAAGGTCACTCGCCTGCCGCCACACCATGTAGGGCGCAGACAAGCATTGCTATATCAGGATTCAAGCGTCACGGCCTCTTCAGAGGGCCAGAGGAGGGGCGCGAGTTGAAACCGAGAATATGGTTGAATAACCTTGACGGGCCTGTAGAAGACCCTATTGAATCTGCATTGCATGATTCAGCCTCTAGATTCCCAGAATCTGTGAAATCAGAAATCGCCAAAGTAGTAGGCTCCAATGGTGAAGTGGTTCTCTGCTCTTCAGCAGCCGAAGCAAGCAATCATGCAATCAAAGGAATCGCATTGAAGAATTCAAACTCCGGCCGAATCCTTGTTTCGACAGGAGTTCCTCTCGCCATTCGAAACTCTGTCATGTGGTTGAAGAAGATGGGATGGAAGGTTGCCGACCTTGACTCTGGAGGTGATGCAGATATTGTAGCCATTGAACTGGTCAACCATGAAACGGGGGTGATTCGGGATATTTCAGCCATCAGAGAACAGTACCCTGATGCGAAACTTGTGGTCGAAGCAAGTGCAGCAGTTGGGAGAATACCAATCTCTAGTGAATACATCGATGCTCTTGCACTTGGATTCGATGGTTTCGGGGCCCTCGTGATAGAACCAGGTCTGAGGTTGGTCCCATTGATACATGGCGGAGGTGAACAGGGTGGGCGAAGAGGAGGGCACGTGCCAGAGAAATTACTGTCTGGATTCTCATTTCCCGTAAATGATCTGGATGAACTCGATGCAGTTCTACTCGATACTATCTCAAAACATGGATTCATGGTTAATGCGGACGGCCCTCGAGCGCCTGGAATAATCAATTTCAGACTGCCAGGGATTTCTGCAGAAGCAGCACTTCTGGATTTAGCAGAAAGGGGCGTGGTGATGTCTCCCAGCAGCGGTTGTAGCGCATCGACTGGAATGCCGTCAAGAACGCTACTCGCAATGGGACTTGATGAAGATGAAGCCTTGACCTCGGTTCGTATCAGCCTAGGTGCAAACAACAGCATACAAGACGTAACCGAGGGAATCGCCACCCTTTCTGAAGTGATTTCCAACCTTCAAGGTTGATGACTTGCACTCCAACCGCCATCTACCTTCAACACTTCTGAAGTGATGTAACTTGCTTGAGAAAGAAACAGTGCTGCTCCTGCAATATCATCTGGCTCTCCCCACCTTCCAAGAGGAATTCTTGCTGCAATGGAATCGACCAAATCTCCTTCTTCAACCGCCGGTAGAATTGCACCGGGAGCGATGCAATTAGCACGAATCTCTGGAGCAAGTTCTAGAGCAGCGGCCAAAGTCCAATCTCGCAATGAATCCTTGGAATCTGAATAATCTGAATAATCAGCCCACGGGCGATCGGTAGATGCATCTGTGATGCTGATGATGCTACCCCCCACAGCACGTAATTCGGATAGAAGAGATCGAGTCAGCAGTTGAGGAGCCTTGCAGTTGATCAACATCTGCCTTTCAGCCTCCTCTTCAGAAGGACTAGCGATGAAGACCGATGCAGAGTGTATCAAACAGAATAATCCCTTGCCATTAGATTCGACTGCTGAAACTATCTTCTGTCGACCGGACTCCTCTGTCAAGTCTCCCTGCACCACGATTCCACCTACCTCATCAGCTAGAACTTCCGCCTCAGAGGTTGAGGTATTACAGTGAATCATGACATTTGCTCCTACTGCTGCAAATTGTCTGACAATTGTTGCTCCAATACGGCGAGCACCGCCAGTCACCAGAACCGTACGACCTTGCAGGGGCAATGGCATCAATCGCGGATGACGCATTCTTCTTCAATGCAACCTGTATCAGATGAACTGGATATCTGAATTGACCAATCCATTGGAGACTTACGAAGACCTGATTGGAAAATATGATTCAATAATACAATGCTAACCTTTGTTTGCTCCAATCCAGCCGCCCACCCCGGAGGGGTGGAGCATGGACGGGCAAAGGTTGCCGATGGCCGACGGTTCAACTACCGTTGAACGACGTACTGAGCGCTTACAGACGCGCCCCCGACTACCCGAATGGTTTCGCACTAGCCTACCGACAGGAGAGAGACTGAAAGCCTTCAATGAAACTCGCAACAACATCGATGACAATATGTTGGCAACTGTTTGCCAAGAAGCAAGATGCCCAAATATCCACGAGTGTTGGGGTAGAGGTACTGCAACTTTCATGATAGCCGGTGAAGAATGTACCCGAGGCTGTCGTTTCTGTGCAGTTGGCAGCATCAAGAACCCTCCTCCGTTGGATGATGAAGAGCCTCAAAGATTGGCTGATTCTGTTAAGCGCATGGGGTTGGAACACGCAGTGATCACTGTTGTCAATCGCGATGACCTCGATGACTCTGGCGCTGGCCATTACCGCCGAAGTGTCGAGGCTGTTCACGAATTGTGTCCGGAGACAAGTGTGGAATTACTGTGTTCAGATCTGGCCGGAGACCTAGAAGACCTCGCTCAACTACTGATGGACCTGCCACTCGATGTATTCGCTCACAATGTGGAATGTGTACCGAGGTTGGATAGAACAGTAAGGGACCATCGTGCATCATTCTCTCAATCTCTTGAGATACTCAAACAAGCCAAGTTGTTGCGACCTGATGTCCTGACCAAGTCATCACTCATGGTAGGCATGGGTGAAAGTCACGAAGAAGTTGTAGAAGTCATGCATATGTTACATGAAGCGGGAGTGGATCTGTTGACAATTGGCCAATATCTGCAACCAACTGAACAACATATGCAGGTAGTTTCCTTTCCTGAACCTGAGCAATTCGACCTATGGGCGGAAATGGCCATTGAGATTGGCTTCAAAGGTGTGGCGAGTGGCCCATTGGTACGCTCCTCGTACCGGGCAGGTGTCTTACTTAGAAAAGTCAGAGGAATTGATGAAGGAGCAACAATTCCGAATGCTGCTCTGGTAGCAGATAACGCTGAGAGCGAATTGTGAAATGCCGGCGATGAATGGGTGGAAACATGGCGGAAGAAAGAGAGCTGGAGACCTCGGCACCATATGCCGTTGGAAAGCCCCCTGCGCGCCCAGATCAAGAACCTGGATTCGCGGCTTGGCCATGGTCTCCAACCGACCTCACTCGTCCTGACCCAACCTCCTGCAAGGCGGAAGATACTGATTCTCATGCTCATGGACTAGTGCGAGTTCTGGACGATGATGACCTTGCAAAAGGCGAATGGGATCCTTCGCTAGATGATGATACGCTGTTGGAGGGTCTCGGCTGGATGATGCGGCTTCGAATCTTCGATGAACGGATGATGAAGATGCAGCGAACTGGCAAACTATCATTCTATATGCGTTCTTTTGGTGAAGAGTGCATCGCCATCGCTCAGACGATGGCACTGGAAACTCAAGATTGGATATTCCCGACATATCGTCAACCTGGTGCCCAATTTGTTCGTGGAAGATCGATGGTATCTATGATCAACCACTGTATTGGAAACATTGAGGACAATGTCAAGGGAAGGCAGATGCCTGTTCACTATACTTGGAAAGAAGGCCGCTTCATCTCAGTCTCTTCGCCTGTGGGGACGCAGTTCTCACAAGCCGTAGGAGTTGCCATGGCAAGCGCGTACAAGGGGCTAGATGAAGCAACCATCACTTGGATTGGAGATGGGGCTTCAGCAGAAGGTGATTATCACTATGCAGTTAACTTTGCATCGACATTCAAACCACCTGTCATCCTATGTGTGGTCAACAATCAATGGGCAATCTCTACCCACGCCAATCTAGCAACTGGTGGACGAAATTTCGCAGCCAGAGGGCTGGCCTATGACATCCCTTGTCTAAGAGTGGACGGAAATGATTTCTTGGCCCTTTATTCAGCAACGAAATGGGCCCGCGAGAGAATCAGTGCAGGACTTGGCCCTACTCATATGGAGATTTACACTTATCGTGCAGGAGCGCATTCCAGCAGCGATGACCCAAGTGCTTATCGACATGGTGATGAATTCCAATGCTGGCCAGGAGGAGACCCGATTGAGAGACTCAAGAACCACTGCATAAAGAAGGGAATCTGGAGTGAGGACAAGCACAACAAACTTGCTGAACTACTCGATGAAGAAGTGATGGCAGCATACAAAGAAGCGGTCAAGTTCGGTGACTTGGCCAATGGCCCCTATCCTCCTGCCTCAACCATATTCACAGAGGTATACGAAGAAGTTCCATGGCAT
>CAXRJY010000014.1:0-8405 GCA_964230915.1 Candidatus Poseidoniaceae archaeon
TGGTTGACTCGTTCCAGAGCAGGGAGTGCAGTCGGGTCACCCACTGTTATGAAGAGTTGATTCTCATCATCACATAATTCCTTGATCAGCGATATGTCATTCTGATCATCGCATATGACGGCAACCTGTCTCCCTGCTGCCAGTAGTTCAGGTATCGCCACTTTGGAGATACTGCTCCATCCACATACAATCACATGGCCCTTTAGGTTCGTTCCAGTCATTCCTAACCACCTCAATCTGTTGTAATCCATCACTGCTGATTGTATTCCTGAGAGCACGATAGCGATGAACACCATCGTGGTCATAATGAATAATCCTGCTGCCAATCTGCCCCCAAGGGAAACTGGATAATGATCGCCATAACCGATGGTCCCAAGGGTCACAGTTGACCACCAGAGAGCATCGTCTGGACGTTTGATATTGGGTTCACGTGGACAGGTGTCACAACCACTGATCATGTATTCTTCATCGCTGATTCCTGATTTTTCCAATGCCTCTTCAAAATTACGATTCTGAGCGGTTTCAAACCCCCATACTGCGAATGCAGTAGCGACATAGAGGAAGAAGACGACAAAGACTGGACCAGCAATCTTCAGAAGGACGATGTGCCGAATCTGAGTGCCCTCTGCCCTCTGAATCATCAAGTGCCCGAGTCGTTATGTGGTAAATTGATTTGCCCCGACCTTTTTTCATGAATATAGCATTGGAGAGGAATCATCTTGTAGGATTTCTGGCATTTCTCCAGCGATTCCTTTTCCTTCAAGCATTGCCATGTTTACTGCCATCCGTTCGAGTATCGCACCTGGAGGTGAGATGTCAAGGGAGAACCAATCGCAAACGGCACGTAATAGTCTGTCTGAAGCAACCGGGTCCACACTCGAACCAACAGTTGTTGCGATGGCGCATGAACTCCTGACTCCAGTGGCTGGGCCCAAAGAAGCGAGCAATCCTACCAATCCAATCACTCCTCCATTCGGCTGGTCTCGTCTGACATCAGCTCCCATTCCTTCTAGGTCGAGTCTTGCAGATGCGTCAGAACAGACGATGAATGCTTCTTCCTCCCCCGCCGCAGCAGACATTCCTGCCAAGACAACAACGTGTTCTGATTCTGAATCTCTTGCCAACTGAAGAATTTCAATTGCGCATTCATGCTGTCCTTCGGGCGTCATTGGTTGTCCGTCCGCCGTCACAATCATGATGTCATCAAAGTGGTGAAACATGATGGAGGGAGGGACCAACAAACCCTCTGCATTCAGTTTCGCTTGTGGCGGCATTGCGGGGTGGAGCAATCGCAAGACATTCTCTGCCTGGTTGGCTTCGATCAATGAGTCAACAATCAACTTCCCCACATTACCCACTCCAGGTAATGCTGCGAGCATGATTCGGTGCGGAGGTAAGCAATCAACACCGCTCTCCCAGTGCTGGATGATGGACATATCACGCCATTGTCTGTCGACGGGGGATAATGCTTCGGGCACAGGTCGTTGCTATGGAGCATGGTTCAGAAGGTTCATTCCTCTTCCGAAACAGTACTGATGATTGCTTTTGGTAGGCTTTCTAACCATTGTTTGCTTCCGACATCTTGGCGCTGTCTGCGCCTTGTTGCCTGAGGATCCTCTGGAGACCATTTCATCGGTGCTGCTGCTTGTGCATTTTCTCCACAACTGTGGCAAGTTGTCGATAGTCCATGAGCGCCACATGAAAGACAGCACTGTAGTTTCTGACGCACCATCGTTTCACTCCCTGACAGCGCTTGCATTGCCTCCGGCATCTTCAACCACGGCCAATGTCTTTTCACAAATGGCTTCCCAAGTGGTTTCTCCCGATTTGTAGTCAGGGGCCTTCAGTTCGATTCGGTACTGTGGCGCTCCATCATAATGACAGGTCACAGTGATTTCTTTTTCTTCATCAGTGAATGATTCTGCAGCCAATAATGCTTCTTTGATGATTTCAATCCCGGTAGGAGTAGGGCATTCAATGGTGAAGGCTCCTTTGATATGTATGAATGGCGGGATGATATTCTCGATTGCAATCTCGATGAAGTCCTTGATCCAGTCTCCTTCAAAACCGGCTTCAGTCATTGCTCCTTCATTGATTGCAGATTCTTCAAAGGCTGAGTACAAGGTTCCAAAGGCCTCGATTAATTCACTCGAAGTCTCGCTGATCCCTGCTTCATCCCAACCGCTCTTCTCGCCCAAGACCTTGAGCAATTGATTTGCTCTCTGTTCATTCTTCCAAGCCTGCATGGTATCTCGGCGGCGTTCTTCTGAGACGCTCTTCAGAGATAGTTCGACACTGCGCCCATCCTTGCGGGTACGCAAAACCTTGCAGACCAGACGCTGTCCTTCTCGAACAAAGCCACGAATGTTCTTGACCCAACCACTTGCAATTTCACCGATGAAAATGAAACCTTCCAGGTCTCCATAATTATCGAGTTTCGTATATGCCCCATTCTGTTTTACATCTGAAACAGTACAGACGACTAATTCTCCTTCTTCAGGAAAGGTAAGTTCGCTCATCTATCTCCCTCCGCTCACTGGAGGGCTTCGACAACGGTGCATCCGACCAGTTTTGCATTTCCTCCAGCGGGTTGCGCTAGAGTTGCTCCACACACTCGGCAAGCGATAGTGGTGCTTGCTCTCTTGAAGATGACCATTTCATTGCCGCAATCACGACAAGATACCTTCAGGAAACCACTTTTCATTTCATCACTTCACTTGTCGATTAGTTCGAAACGCTTGGCGCGCTGACACGGAGCATAATGCGCTTTTCCAGTTTCGGTACAGCGGAACAGGATATTGACGCGCTTGGTGGGTTTTTCCCTGCCTTCTGGTTTTGGTCGAGGGAAACCACGGTATCCAGCAGTGACTCTGCGAAATCTTCGCTGACCCCACTTCAATTCGCTGGCTCGCTTCTTCTTGACGCGCTCGACGGTGTGTAGCGTATGCTTGCCCGCTGAAGGACTGTATCGCATCACTTGTCTTGGCATCTTGACCATTCGAGCACCCCGAGCGAGCATCCCACCGAGGTCCGGTATTTAGGTATGCCGAAAGACCCGCACTAAAAAAACGGCGCACTGCGGCCCGATAGATGGACAATCTTCTTCAGCCTTACCAGTCTCAAGCAGACTATGGAGGAACTGCTCAAGGCAGTGTTATTGATTTGGTTGCCACTGATGCTGGTGCCAACGGGAGCAGTATTTGCTCTTTCTCGAAAAGAAGGACTCCGCCCTGTGATAGGTTGGTCAGTCTCCATAGTATCTTCAGTTATGGTGATGGCATCCTGGTTGACTGTACCAGAATCTGATTCAAGTGCAGGAGGCCATCTCATTCTAGCGGTTATGGGTCCATCAATTCTGATGGCACTTGGATGTTTTTTGATGATATTCTCAGGACGAATTCCGGTACAGAGGCTGCCAGGATATGCTGGCCCAGTAGGGTTTTTATCGGTGCTTCTTGGACTGGTTTGGTTATTGTTGATGCATCTTGAAAATCCACCAGTGTGGAGACATGAGATCAACCCCTATTGGTTGGTATGGTGGCCAGTGTTCTTGTTGTCGGTCATACTTCTCTCTTCTTTTGTGATCGGAGCGATGCTGATGGTTGGTAAAGAACGTAGGAAGGAAGCAGGGGTCATGATGTTCCTTTCTCTGTTGTTCTTCGCAGGTCTGTTATCTCTATTGAAAATGGATGGAGAATTGACAACTGCAGCTCAGATGCGAGCGCAATTGTGGTTGGCGACAGCAGATATCCTAGGAACGGTAATCGGTATTCTTCTTGCTATAGCAACCGTTGCTTTCGTCATTGCCCAATACGAAAGCCGCCTGTCTGAACCTGGGCCTGTAGAGCCGATGAATCAAGACGAGAAGGAGATGGTGCAGAAGATTCTGAAAGACAATCTTGGAGGTGGTCAAGAATGACGCCACTGACTTCGCATCGCCGTTGGCCATTGTTGGTCTTGCCAATGTTGATCTGCCTTGGTTTGCTGATGTTGGTGGTATTCTTGTTCGGTTTAGTTGATGTTGAAGAGAGCTTCAAGCGATTTGCTAATGCATTGTTGACGAGTTTTTCTGTTGTTTCTGCATTGTTGGCGATTGCAATGTTTTCGTATGCAGATTCTAGAGAACGGCCTTTGGCACCTGTTTTCACAATGATAGCAGTCTCGGCAGTTGGTGGACTTCTGACATTCGGAATTCTATCGGTAGGTGGAGATATCTTGTTGGAAGCAAATGGTTCAGCCATGGCACAGATCCTGTACAACATCATTCAGTTGTTGGTCGTAACCAGTGCATTGTTCATTGCCGGGGGGCTGGTTCTAGGTACTGCTTTCTCAATCATTACAAGAGGTGAGGAGAGGTCTATTTTCGAAGAAGAATGATTTCAAGACCTCATTCTGAAAAACATCCCTTGTACGCTGTATTCATATACGGGGGGTCGCACGGCGCCTCGTTCAAGAGGTGTTCATGTGAGTAAAGGTACTCCATCCATGGGTAAGCGTCAGAAGTCTACGCACCTTAGATGCCGTCGTTGTGGGCGCCACGCATACCACAAGAGGAAGTCAGTTTGTGCCTCCTGTGGTTTCGGTGAAACAGCCCGAATTCGCAAATACTCGTGGTCAAAGAAGACACATCGTCCAAAGGCCTGAGTTCAGGTCTTGTAGGCGTAGAAGTCTCCACTGCTCTGTTGTTCCCTATCTTTCCTGCTCTCGGGTTTGTTGATTCTGGGCCTTTTTGAATCATGGTCTCGGCGGAAAGTGATGTTGACATCCTTGAGGAACCGATTCATACCCTGTCTCAGTTCGAATGGGCCCTCAGCCATTCCATGTTTTCCACCTTCGCCTTCGAAAACCAATAATGAATCACTGACAATATCGATGAAATACACATCGTGGTCAATAACCAATGCTGATTTTTCATTCGCTTCCATGCATCGCCTGATGGCTTTGGCTGCTTCCATTCTTGCGTTGGCATCCAGATGTGCACTCGGCTCATCGAGTAGGTAGAGGTCTGCATCCCTTCCCAGACACAGGACTATGCTGACCGCTTGTAGTTCACCACCACTCAAGGTGTTGCTTCTCTTCTCAAGCAGGCGCTCAACTCCAAGAGCACGAACTACATTCACCTGGAATTCTCCACTCCGCCATGCTGTGCCCAATTCTGCATCCAGCCATTCTCTGACCTTCAGTTCATGTTCTGCAGTGACGTGTTGTGGCTTGTAGGAGATGCTTGCTTCAGCGGTCACCCAACCTTCATCATATTCCATTTCTCCAGCGATCAACTTGACCATCGTAGTTTTTCCAGTTCCGTTGGCACCAACCACTCCAACTACCTCAGATCGATGGATCTTACCTTCACCTGTGCGCAGTTGGAAATCGCCTAATTTCTTCTCCACTCCTCCCCAGGATAGGATGGGCGTTCCCTTCTCACTTGTGCGCTCAGTGTGTTTCTGGAAAACGATTGGTTTGTCTCTTACTCGGACATTCTGTTCGGGTAGAAAACCATCGAGGTAGACATTGATTGCAGTTCTCGTTGAACGAGCAGGAGTGAATATTCCGAAGGCACCTTTCTCACCATATACGATATGGACGAGGTCGCAAAGAACATCGAGAATAGCAAGGTCATGCTCGATGACGAGGACGCGTTTTTCGACAGCAATCTCTTGAATCAGTCTGACCATCCTCATTCTTTCATGGATGTCGAGATAAGAGGAAGGCTCGTCAAAGAAATAGACATCAGCATCACGAAGTACTGTTGCACATAACGCGACTCTTTGCAACTCACCCCCTGAGAGTTGTGTCAACTCTCTATCCAATAGATGACTCAAGCCCAATTTTTCGGCCATCTCATCCATTCTTCCGAGTTCATCTACTCCGGAGAGTAATTCCCCAACCGCTCCAGAAACCACCTTTGGTAAGTGATCGATATATTGTGGCTTTACTGCAACACTCACTCCGTCCTCACACACCAAGCCAAGGAAGTCGCGCAATTCACCGCGCGGCAGACTTTCAATGACATCTTCCCACCAGCTCTCTTCGGCTTCCCAATCTCCTAGATTTGGAATCAATTGCCCTGAGAGGATGTTGATGGCGGTGGATTTGCCCATCCCATTGGGACCCAGACTACCGACTACCTGGTTCTTGGTAGGAGTTGGGAGACGGAACAGTCTGAATCCATTCATCGAGTAGCTGTGGATTTTATCCTCCTCCAATTCGCTAGGTAATTGAGTGATGATGAGAGCATCATGCGGGCATTTGTTGATACAGATTCCACAGCCAATGCAGAGTGGTTCGGAGATGTGTGGTTTCCCACTCTTCTCGTCGAGGATGATACATTCGACACCATTTCTAACCGGAGGGCAGAATGCGTGACATTCTGACATGCACTTCTTTGGTTGACAGTTGTCTACTTTCAATACTGCAACTCTCATTTCGACACCTCCGGCTCTCTGATGGGTTTACGCCTTCACTACACCTTGATGAATGCGCCGGATATCAGGATTTCTCGATAACTGCTTCGCCATCTTTTCCATCTAGAAGCACCCGTATCCCTTCATCGAGTTTGATATGTCTCAATGGGCCACTTTCGAATTCAGCCGAATGTGAGTCGAGCCATTCCCAGTCAATGTCTTCATCCGCAGAGGTGATGGTCAGATATCCCACGTTGAATGAAACGATATTCTGGAAGAAGTGAGTGCCTTGACTTGGTTCGACATGGATGTCTCCCATCCGGGCTTCTACGATTGCTGTTGCCCCACTTATCTGACTCCACGAGACTGGAATTCCAAGGCTGGGGTCTGACGAACCCCAACGGCCTGGGCCAATTAAGAGGTATGGCCTGTTCTGTTGTGTCAACTTTGCATTCACAGTTTCAATGTCAGGAACAATATCGCGTGTCTTCATTCGATTCATCACGTGCGGATTCACATACACTACATCATAGATATCATCGATGATTCCCGAACCGAGTGAAAGACTGCTGGAACAGATCACAGAATCTTGTTTCACAGAATCCATGTCGACGTCTATATCAACGCCGATGGATAACAATGGCCTCAGTTGCAACAATGCAAATTTCCTGATGTTGTCATCATTGTCAATATCAACTGCGAATTCGATCTCAACAGGACATGATAGGTGTTTTTCACAGGTAGAAAGAACATGGTTCAGAATTTCCGGTAATGGAAATGAATTTCTTTTCAAGGGCCCGTGAAAGGTCAGAACCCTCGGGCCATCTCTGACCACGCCATCATACAATCTGTCATCTTCAGTCACATAGGTTGAGGCAATACTGCCTAACCTTCCATGCTGTTCGGCTATTGATAGGTTGATTTCAGTCAACATATTGGTCAATTCGAGTCCTTCAAACTTATCATTCAATCCAGTTTTCAATGCCCAGAAAGAATTCTGGCTCTGATTCAATGCACTTCCTGTATATGCTAGTTGCAATATTCTCTTTGGATGAACTGGAGAGAACCTCAGACATTTTCCTCCAGAGGCCACGGTGACTCCTAGGCCTAGTGCAATTGCTGCAACTCCGTCCTCTGATTTCATTGGTGTCACTGGATAGTGGTTCCTGCTTCTTGCAACTCCTGAGATGAGTGGATAGAACAGTCCATCGTGCTCACTACCCACCATCTCCTGAACCACCACGGCCATTTTCTCTTCTTCGATGGAGTTGGGAGTGGCGGCGACGTATGCTTTTGCACGCTTTGAATAAGTGGAGGCAAAAACCAGTTTTATTGCATCAGAAAGTTGAGTTGCTCTGATTTCATCATCAGGATGGTCATTTGGAATGAAGAAGGTGTCGTAGACTCCTGCGAAGGGCTGGTGGAGCGCATCTTCCAATAGGCTCGAAGATCGAACTGCCAATGGCCAATTGACGATGTTGAGGATTCTGCGAAGGATATCCTCCTCTTCTTCGAGAAACTTTCCTTTGAGAAATGCGGATTGTACTTCATCATCATCAAAATCATCTGCAGAATACTTTTCCAGTGAATTTCTGGAGATGAACTCCTCAAAAACATCTGTTGCAATGACCAGACTCTTAGGCACCACAATCTGTACATCAGGGAATATTTCATCGATCCCAAGGTCTGGCATCTTTGTGTAGAAGAATGCAAGACCCCTACCCTTTCCTCCAAGAGTTCCGCTGCCCAACCTTTGGAAGCCTCCGATCTTCTCCAATCCCTTTTCGTAATTCCTCACTTGTCTGGCTCTGCGGCTGCTGAGGAATTCACTGACTTCTGAAATAAGGAACTCTCGAATCTCTTCGTGTTCATCGAAATCCTCGATTTTCATTGGTCGAATCTTGGCAGCAAGGTCAAATTCAGTCCTTGTTCTCATCCAATGTGAGAAGTGGTTTCTTTCAGCATGTCGGCAAATAGATTCGACAGGAACGACCTGTAATG
>CAXRJY010000015.1:0-10217 GCA_964230915.1 Candidatus Poseidoniaceae archaeon
GCACCATGAGCGGCCCGAGCAATCTAGTGAGCGTACGAATCCCAGACGATGAATTGACCCTGTTGGACCAACATGTTGGGACCCAGGGCATGAGAAGTCGCAGCGATGTAATCAGGAGGGGGCTTCGCGCCCTGTTTGAGAGTCAGCCAACTCTACCTTCAATGAAAAGCGTGGTAGTTGAACTAGGTACTTCTCAACAATTCCAGTTAGCACATCTCCATGAGATGATGGGTACTTCTCCAGAAGCGGCGATCAACAACGCCCTGAACACATACCTTGACCAGGTCTTGGGCGAATTGATAGCCCGAAATGAACAATACGAATCCACTGCAGCAGAACTTCGGCAGAGAGTCTCTCGAAGCGAGGAGTTTGAGCAGTGAGACATTGGTGAGAGCCAGTAAGAGGGGATGGGATGCAGACGCCGCCAGAGGGAAGAGGGCCACCGAGCCGACGGACCTCTGGCGGCACCCCGAAAGGCTCGCCAATAGCAAGTGGCTGGATTGCGCTTAGAGCTCGTGCAGCAGCAGCCAAAGATGACAGATTCGACCCACACACCCCCTCGGCCCCACACCGAGGGGGCTCAGATTCCGATAACGACGGTTCAGCAAGCTGAGCCAGAAACAATACCACACCCTCTGCGGCCCCACACCGTGGAGGAATCAATTAGTTGGAGCATTTATGCTCAAAAATCGCTCGAATGTTCGAACGAGATGCTCAACCATCCATCATTCCAGTGAGTGGATATCTTTGTAACTCCCCTTGGGAGTCTAGTCACCCTCTGTAGGTGTTCACCAAGATCCAGTTTCAAAGTCATGATTCCATTGATGCTTGAAGTCGAAATATTGACTTCATTCTGCGAAAGGCCCATCAAAGGTAACCGAAATCCCGACTCATTGACTTCACCATTCAATTCTTCAACCATCCAAGCCAATTGCCTCTCAGGTGCTATTTCTGCCAGATGAGACTCAGGGACCAAGCCTGCTGTAAACAGATTCTTCTGGTGATTCAGGCGCACCTCCTCTAGATGCGTAGCGTCTGAAGAGAATGCGAAATGGAGCGATTGTGGGTCTGAAAGCGGAGAAGACTCCTCGTCCTCAGCCAATGCTTCATCTTCCTCGGGCCCCGACTCCATCAACCACACCTCATCGACGGACATACATCAACACTGGCATCATTTCACTTGAAGAAACGCTTTGCATATACTGCAGTGGCTTTTGAATCCGAACAAAACAATGGGGAGAGTTCAGCAGGTAAGCAACGTCTGTAATTGGATTGCTTGAACCTATTATCAAGCAATAGGACGAATGCCTTGTCGCCATATGCTCTGATCGGCCTTCCCATCGCTTGCATTACTGCATTCACTGCTGGTTGAAATGATGCATATTGCCAACTCTTTCCTTTGCCGAAGCGTTCAGAGATATATTCGCGCAACGCATCTGAAACTACACTTGGTGGAGCCATCGGGATACCAATACAGACTACTGCAGACAACAGATTGTCGTGATAATCAATACCTTCAGACAAACGCCCGCCAAAGACTCCAGCAACCAACACTTTTCGGCCACTATGACGTTCATTCTCCAGTTCTGAAAGCAGATCATCCGCTTGTGCCTTGCTCCAACTGGAATCCTCATATATCACACGTCCAACTCTCCAACGGTGCTCTTTGACATATTCATTCAATTGTGCATAAGATGGAGCGAAAACTGCAATATGCCCTGTAGTGGAGGCAATCAGATTCTCAATGTGAGACCTAATACGATTGGTATTATCAGCCCCCCTGCCAGTATATTTCGTAGTGACATCTTCTGCAATTGCCACCGGTCTGTTCTTGGCCAAGAATGGAGAATCGTAGGAATGTTCACTCTTACGTTCTGAAGGAACTGACAATAGATCAGAATACATGGAAGGAGGATGAAGCGTACCCGACATCAATACCGAACCACGTACCTGCTTCAGAATTGGCCCTGAGACCACACCTGCATCCAACAGATGAGTAGATACTGTTCCCGATTGATTATTTGATTCAAAACGCATGACTAAGGCAGCATCTTTACCCCATTCTATCAGAACTTCCAACATCGCCGCCAATCTCGTACAGGCAAGTTCCTTCTCACCTTCTTCATCTGAATCATCGACATCGATAGTGACTTGTGCCAAGAGGCCAGCAAAGTCAGTGAGACCAAGTGAAGTAGGGTTTGAAGAGGCAGCAACATCGCCCAACTTGGTCTGTACGCCCGATTGATTGACAAGAGCGATCGATTCTTTGACCACATCCAACAATTCAGAGATTTCTATTCGCATTTCAGTTCTCTTATCTTTCGAATCTCTAGACTTTACACCAGCGCCTGTCTTGGATTGATTCAACCTCTGATTCAGTTCCCGGAAAAAGGCGACTACTTTGCTGCGCAGGACCTTCAATACCTCCAAGGCCCAGAAGATTGAATCATTGGAACCAAGACCATTCTGTTCGGCATTGGTTCCTGCATATTCCTCCATTTCAAAAGCTGCATTTCTCACCATCTCTGGAGTCATTCTTCGCTCCAATCCACGTCTGATTCTTTCTGGAAGATTGTGGGCCTCATCAATCACCAGTATCAGGTTCTCCAAAGACAGCCCCATGGCATCAAGAGTTGCCTTCCTGACATTGTCATTGAACAGATGGTTATAGTCGCAGACAACCACATCTGCTGCTCTAGCAGATTCTCTTGCAGCCTTCCAAGGGCAGACTTGACAAGACCTCCCATTCTCACTATGATGTCTTGCAAGTTCAACCAATTCATCAACATGCAATGGATGAGAAAGAATACGCTCACTCATAGAGGGAGCATTTGCCAGCCACGGCTTGCAACTTCTCTTGGCCCGCATATCGCTACAAAGTCTGCTGAATAATGCGGGATGCTCCTTGGCAAATGGTTGTACACACATATGAGATTGACCAATCAAGTCCACCAATGATACCTTATGTTCTCCAGAAGCAAGACGATTATTGATAGCGCGTACGGTTTCAACAACGATTCGATGCTGCGATTGACGACCTGTCAGAAACATGATGGTTGCAGAGGGAGAGTTTGAATTCCTTGATTCATGGATACAACCTGCTAACGCAGCAGCAGTCTTTCCAATTCCCGTCGGTGCAGCAGCGAGATGATGCCCTCCTGACTGAAGAGCCTGTACGATGTGAGTGATCATCTCATGCTGGCCTGGTCTAGCCTTATCATGAGCCAACCAAGCCTCAGGCCCGGATGCTGAAACTCCAGTTCCAACCACCATCAACAACACACGGTCATCCGACCCTCTATGAGGATTAGCCTTAGAGAAACTCGCGCTTCAGCACCATTTGTTCTGATAATTGGTCAAGCAGGAACAGAAACCTTGTCCATGGTATCGATATCATGCAGGACTCCTCGCAATGATTCTTGTGCGAAGTTCTTGTGCTGTTCGGTCATCTCATGCGCCGAATAACGGGCTTCTTCGAAGACTTGGTCCAAAGCCATCAGAGAAGTCTCATTGATAGGCAGAGCCTTTCGAATCGCCATCTCGAATTCACGTACTGTCTCGAAATCTCTCCTCAGGTATCCATGCCTCATCAAAACTTGACACAGATTCTCATAGCACAGGAAGATGGCTTCTCGCATTTCGTCGCCAGCAGCCAACAACTCTGCAGTGTAGGAGAAGATATCTGATAATTCCTTGATGTGGTCCTCACGCCTCTTCCAAAGCATGTATCCACCAATAGCAGCAGCGATCAGCAGTGCACCAACCACATAGAACCAAGTCGGAGTCTCGGCTTCAGCAACTGCTTCTTCAACATCTATTTGCCCTTGATTGGCATGAGTAGCCCTGAATGCTGAGAGAGTATCGTCAGAGATTCTCTGTTCCCCATCATCAATCTCCAGTTCAAGGAAAATCAAGCCCCAATATTCACTGTCACTGTATGGTGGGTCTGCCTTGAACTCGAAGTATGCCGTACCTGAAGAATCGGTCACCTGAGTCTCAACGCTGTATGCTGTATTATTGGTGCCAGTTGATGTGATTATCGCAGTTATTGGAATATCTTCTACACGAATATCGATTCCTTGTTCACGTGCATTCTTGTCAAAGATAGTGACTGTACCTTCAACTGAATCCTGACTTCCAGGCACTAGATCCTTGAATTCCACTTCGAAATCAAGGTCCACCATCAGTGAAACTGAACGATTGACACTAACAGGGTTCAGATATTGGCTGCTGTTTCCAGGGTATGACAACATCAGATATATCGTTCCAGGCTCATGCTCGAAACCTACAACTCCGCTTATGACAAACGAACCGTCTGACTTCCACAAGATCTCACAGACATCCAGTCCATCAATTCCACAAATCGTTGAAATTGAAATCTCAGTATTGGAGATGATGCTGTTATTTCCACCTACTTCGATGAGACTTCCCTCAAATATCACAGGATACAAGGAATCGCCTCGAATCACGGTCTGTGAAGTCACCACAACATCGATGACGACCTGGGCATGTACCATACCGGTAAGATTTGATTCTGAAGGCATGAAGGTCTGATTTCCTGCATAGTGCATCGAGATGTTGTGTCCTCCACGTACCATAGAATGAGCGACACTGATGGTCGCACTCCAATAGCCATTTTCATCAGTTGTTGCGTAGGTGTTCAAAACACCGTTGAGATGGAGGTCGATTCTCTGGTCAGGAATTCCGGCTCTGTTGATGTCATCATCATCATAGAGTCGTCCTTCAAGATCCCATTTCATTCCCCTAACGGCTTCAGAGGAAGAAGTGAAGGAAGCAGTGATCTTTGACTCGTGGGCAACAAAGAATGTCGTACTTCCATTTCCAGCTCGATAGTATCCTTGTTGTTCAGCATATGCCGTAACCGTATGCTCTCCAATACTCAGTGTCTGCACCAACCAGGTGTATGTGAAAGTGCCATTCTCATCAGTCCTGACATCCTGAGTGATGACAAGCCCACCCACCTCAATAAGCAGAGAGTGATTGACAACTGGGTCAAGATTGTTGTCAAGTACCGTTCCTGTAAGAGTCATATTCTCATTGATTGCAACCGATTCATCAGTGAGCAATGTTATCTCTACTGGGCTGAAAAGAACCCAAGTTCCATTTGCCTCAGATGATAGATAGAACATCTCTCCAGCAAATTCAACACTGATATCTGCAGGTCCAAGAGGAGTCTCGGTTGGAATGATGACTGGGATGTTGAAGTTTCCATTGGAATCCGTTGAGGCTGTCGAATAGAACACTCCATTGAGTTTGACCGCCAGTGCTCTGTCCCCAAGTCCGATATTGACAATATCCTGCAAGGTTCCATTCAACCAGATGGTATCTCCACGATCAACAGTTCCTCCTGGGTTGGCAAGAACAATCGTTGTTGGGACTTGCACTCCAAATGTCGAAGATGCATTGGATGGCAGGTAATACGGAGGGTTTGCTGAATTGGCTTCGGATGCACCGGGGTTGCCCCAAGCAGGGTCGGCTGTATAGCGGACCTCAACAGAGTGATTTCCAGCATAGAATGACTGAGGCACCTGCCAAACGAAACTGAATTCTCCGGTGGTTGCATTGGTCTGAACAAAGGCAGTCACATTTCCATCGATGACCAACTCGACCACTCCTGCCGAAGCATTACCATCTAGAAGTAGAGGCAAGCCCAGATTATCCAGTAATGTCCCATTGAGATAGAGGTCCTGATTGACGACCATCAACTGAGTATGCTCATCTATTGTGATGAGGGTCCTTGCCAAAGCAACGAATGATGCATTTGCTGATGATGGCTCAAGGCCATCTGAAGTGTTCAGTCCTGCATAAGCAGCAGTCAAGTGATTGACTCCAGGTGTCAAACCGATTGGCAGAGTCAGGTTCGCCCATGCAATTCCATTGCTGTCAGAAGTGGTGACAACCTGTACACTGGTGCCAATGAGGTTCACCGTGATGGTCGCTCCTGCAAGTGGTTCGTTGGTGTTCTCGATGATTCTGACCTGTACTTCGAGGGTCTCGTTTCTAATGGTTGCACTCAACAGACTTGGTGAATTACCATTCATGATTGGGTCGATGAACTGTAGAGTAGTGAAACCTCGAGAAGTGAAACTCTCAGTCGCTTCTGATTCCTCGTAATAAATGACTGTAGGAATGAAGACAGCAGTTAGATTGTGAGTTCCTCTCTGGAATTCAGACAGCAGGGTCACTGTTGCATTCCAACTTCCATCCGCCTGTAGGATTCCTCCTGAAACACTGAATCCAGAAGTTACATCATTTACCTTGAACTGGATGGTATGGCTCAAAACCGTTCCATCTCTGTTTATCACTCCTGAGCCATTGTCAGAAGTCACACTTCCATTGATTTCGAAACTCTCGCCAGCAACCGGATTGGCTGTTATTGGGTCCACATATGTGATTGTGGTCGTGGAAACCGTGATTGTGGTCAACGTGGTATTGGTTGACAGCAAATCGGCTGTCTCGTTGTAGTAGAAAGTGACACTTATCGAACCCAGAGGTTGAGTGTCAGGAATCAAGTGGAGATAGCTGATCATTCCTCCGCCATCAGTCATCTGTTCGACCAACCAAGTGTCATCGAACTTGATGGCAACCGTCTGCCCTGCCAATGGTTGATACAGGTTAGAAGATTCTTTCAGGGTTGCATTCAATTCAACAGAATCTCCACGTAACACCACCAGTGGACTGCTTGTTGTAACATCCTCGATGGTGGTCTGCCCCATTACCAGAATATTCTGTTGTGCCGCGCCAAATAGATAGAACGGATTTGAATCATTGACAACCTGTATCACAAGAACATGATTTCCACGCTCGGTTCCATTGCTCGCGGTGTCAGTCGGGACACTGAGAGAGAAAGTACCATTGGAGTTGGTCAATGCATCGTTTATCAGAACTTCTTCTGGGTTATCGGCCCAGAAGACATCGAGTTGCACGGCTGATGACAATGGTCTGCTCGAATTATCTGCATCGAGAACCGTACCATTCAGATTGAACCACAAACCTGCAGTGATACGAGTTGGGAAAACCACACTTATCGAGGTTGCAACCTGTACCGTCAATTCGGCCTGAGAACTATTACCCAGCCAGCGGCCAGCATCAGTGGTAGAAAGGGTTGCAGAGAGATTATCGGTCATGATTGCAGCGATATCATACTTCTCAGGAGCGATTGAATCCGGAACCCATAGCAATACTGCGGCTCCAGTTGAATTCGCCTTGGCGGTTCCCATACTGACGTTACCACCACCATAATCGAAGATGAACGATACCGATGCGCCGGATATTCCCGTTCCATTAGCGACATCCGTCACTAATACGGTGAGTTCTATCGATTGATTGACCTGTGTGCTATATGATGCATTCTCAAAGTTCAATACGGCCTCTGAACTGATACCCCAATCTATCGCAGCGGGTGGATTCATCGGGTCGAATGCATAGATGTAGTAAGCATCATTGTCAGGAGTCCCAGCCACTGGATCGAAATCGATCATGAAATTCAGTTCATAGACTCCAGATGGAAGATGAATAGGTGCCGTCAAGGTCACATTGATTGCTCCAGTAGTGGTGTTCACTGGAGAAGAACCAACCTCGATTGGTCCCAATTCAGGGTCGTTCAACAATACGACCACAGTGGAGTTATTCCCAATAATCGCCTGACTCAGGCCTGAATCATATAGGGTAGAAGTCAGCCAATTGGTTCCACCTAGGTGCGTCCAGTCATCAACCAAAGTTGGAGGGTCGGGGTTGAAACCAGCCTCACCTTGCAACCTAGCAAATGTTGAGAATGTTCCTGGTTCGAAATAATCTGAACCTTCAAACTCAGTACTCCATGAATAATCGCCTCCTGGAAGACCGGCTGGTGATGTGAAACTCACAGTGAATTGAGCAGTAGAAGGATCGGTGGTGGTATTCACCAATGCTCCATTGAAACTGTTCTTGTATATTCCAGAGACATTGGCTGGTGACTGACCTCTATGGTCTAACACACTCATCGTGTACGAACCTTCAGTTCCACGTATGTGCGTGGGTGTGTCAAAAGTGATGTTCATTCTACTTATCATCCAGAAAGCCTGACCTGAAAGGTTGACATCGTCGGTTGAATTGAGATTACTGGGGTAGAAACGTAACCTCAAATCTATGGCTCCAGCTCCAATATTCTGTACCATTGCTGTAGTAAGGTTGAATGATGTGGCGAAATTACCGGAGACGGAAAGATTGGCAATCACCTCGAATAATGAACCAGTTCCATTCTCACGTATTGCAACCTCAAGGTCTCCTGAAAGGGAAGTTGCTGGTGTTGAAACAGTTTCTGCGGTTCCATTTATCCAGACATCAGAATCGACCACTAATCGCGAAGTATTGGTCTTTGGACCTTGCACGGTCGCAGTTATGTTTGGAGCAGCCTCAACAACGAAGGTCAATCCCAAAGAGCTTGCTCTGAGGTGCATTGGTGAACCGGTGAACGATTGACTCGAATCAGTCCAACCTCCAAATTCCACGGTAGCACTGATATTGGCGAATGGCTCGTTCTGACTCAATGAAATGGTGAATTCCCAAGCACCACCTTCGCCTACCACAGCGGTTTGACTGATCGCCCCTGAAGCAGTTGTAGTGTAATTCAACCACAGTGTATGGTTGGCGAGTTCCTCAACTGCCAATTGAGGAGAGTTCTGATATGACATGGTACCAGAAATCGTAGTGGTTGAACCAGCACCAAGATTTGGTGCATTGGCCGGTGCTGGGTCAATATGCACGATATCCACATCATCAGTGACGTTGATGAACCAACTCTGCTCTATCAATTGAGACTGAATGATACCCATGGTCTTTGGAACGAAAACTACCTTCTGGAATCCTGAATGAATAGCAACTGTAGGAATTCCAGTGATGCTGAAGTTCCCATTCAGGTCTGTGGTAGCAGTACCCATCTCGCGCTCCGGAGAGGATGCTGGTCCTGGGACCAATGAAGTTTCATCGGCTGGAACAAGATAAGCAGTCACCAATACTCCCGGAGCTGCAGTCTGGTTTTCGGAGAACCTCAAGGTTCCATTGACTGTAATCAAAGAAGAACCATCTCTGTCATAGGACGTAGGAGACCATGTTTCATTCACAATCTCAAGGTCCTCAGCAATTGGACAGGGGCTGAATGGTATCCATCCTAAGTCTAGATTGGAATTACTTGGATTGGTCTGCAGCCTGACCTCACCCCAATATGCATAGTGATTACTCATCACTGTGTATCCACTTCCATTCCAGATCCCACCTTTGAATCCAGAAACCTTACGCGCAGGAATATCTGCCAACCTGAGCATGGTGACGAAAGTAGTTGTGAACTCAGAACAACTGCCTTGTTTAGCATCCATCAAAAGGTGATTGGCAAGGTCAGGAGCACCGGCTGGATTTGAACCATTACTGTTCAGAACAAAAGTGGTGCTACCATTTCCATTGATCAAGAAATCCTGTATGGCAACCACCTTTTCCCAAGCGCTTACTGCCCCTGCATCACTGATGACACCGTTGGTCACATTGAATGCAAATGATACAGGAGATGAGAGATTCTTCAATTCTCCATCTACTGCCGTCTCATATGCCATGCCTGACATTGGGATGGTAGTATCCTGAACAGAAGTTGAGTAGAAAACCTCTGGCTGCACCACATTGATCTCTGCAAGAACACCACTTCCCGATACAACATCGTACTTGTGAGTCAGGTGAGTTCTAGTCAATTCAACAGACGGGTCTACTGATGAAGTGATGTTCTGAGCATTGGTTGGCATTGGTACTGGCCCAGAACTGATGGGCGACTCAAAGGTGATTCGCCAAGAAACGGTTCCATTCTGGAAAGTTGAATCCGGTAAGTGACTGCCATTGTTGTAAACTAGATTGACATCCTCAGCCGGATGAACACTGGCATCAACACCATATGCAGAACCTGTGTAATTATCGTAGGTATACTGCCTCCACCAGTGCTGCTGTCCTGCATCCACTACTCCAGAAGTGTTCTCTGCATAGAAAATGACCTGATTGGCAATGATATCATCAGTTGGGTCAAGTGGATCGAATCCGGAACCGGCACAACCTGTGAACCAGAATGGCTGCGGACATTCCAGACCATCCGACATTCCACCACCGTCTGTATCTGGGTCCATCCAATTGGTCCCAGTGAGATTCTCTATCTCATCCGGAATCCCGTCTCCATCGAAATC
>CAXRJY010000016.1:0-12870 GCA_964230915.1 Candidatus Poseidoniaceae archaeon
TGGAGGGACCTTGTCATGGTCTGCTGTAAAGGAAGCAGGAATTGACTTGAGAATAGGAACTGACGGAGGAGGGAGTAGTGGAAATGGTCTAGATATGCGAGCAGAGACAAAACTTGCCAGTCTGGTTCAGAGACATGACCACTGGGATCCAACCATGTTACCTGCGAAGGAAGTTTTCGCCATTGCAACCAAAGGAAGTCAAGACTGGGCTGCATGGAATCTTGATGATATCAGAATGAGACCACTTGGCGCATCATCAAATCGACACTTATCCAATCTGATATTCTCTGGAGCAGATTGCCTAGACATGGTGGTGGATGGAAGAATGCTGCGCCAAGATGGCAAAACTTTCAGCATTGACGAAAACAAAGCGATCGATGAACTCGATGCGGCAGTCTCTGTCTATTACGACGGACTGGAATGATTTCACATGTACAGGAATGCGATAGCGATTATCAGATAAGTCGCCAGTAACATTACTCCTTCCAACCAATTTGATTCACCATCCTGAACGATGAAGTTAGTAATCAATACAGCGACAAGACAGACCACAGTCTCAAACAGTCCGAATTGGAGACTCATTCCAATTCCCAGCGCCCATCCCATCAGGACCATCAATGGAGCAACAAGCAATGCTATCTGGATACTGGAGCCAACCGCTATCCCTATCGAGAGGTCCATTTTGTCCTTTTTTGCTACTGTCACTGCGGTCATGTGCTCTGCTGCATTGCCAAACAATGGCAATAGAATGACACCAATGAACAGATGTGGAATACCGTACTCATCTGCTGCATACTCAATCGATGCGACCAAGATATGAGCCATCCATGCAACCATCATTGTAGCAACCAACAACAAGGTGATTGCTTGCTTGTTGCTCAATTCTGCCTCCTCATCATGGTGTGATTCTGTGGCGTACAATTCAGTATGAGTGCGCAACTGGAACAAGAGATTCAACCCATAGATGCCAAGAAGAACCAATGCAGTCCAACGTGACAAGTCAATGATGGCCTGTTCTGAAGCCGACTTGTTAGCCATGGCAAAAGCAGCAGGCACGACCAAACCTATCAAAGCCAGCAATAACAGAGACCCATTGGTCTGAGAAACCTGAGAGTTGAATTTCTGATTCGAATGATGAAAACCACCCCAGAGGAATGCCAAACCTAGAACCAACAGTAAATTTCCAAGAATCGAGCCAATCAAAGAAGCCTGGACCACGAGAATCATGTTTTCCACAATCTCAGGATTGGTTGATGCTGCATAGAGAGCCAATCCGGCAATTATCATCTCCACTGCATTACCGAATGTTGCATTTAGTAATCCACCCATTGATTCACTGGTTCGCAGTGCAATCTCTTCTGTCGCCTTACCCATCAACCAGGCCAAAGGCATGACGGCAGATATCGAAGCAATGAATGCCAAATGATGACTCCCGCTGAATTCAAAATATACAGCGATTGGAATCGCTACCAGCATCCACATCATAGGATTCTTTGTAGGATCAAGAATCGGTCGAAGGCTGTACGATTCTGCAACAGAAGAATCCTCAACCACCGAGTTGATGAGAAACCCTCCAATTACTTCTTTCGACGGATTGAACGACGTTTCTTCTTTCCATCATCGTCATCATCATCATCGTCGTCATCATCATCATCATCAGAAGATTTCTTTCGGCGCTCCTTGCGCTGGAGGACATTTACTGCGAATGGATCGTCTTCGTCCTCCTCCTCTTCATCATCGGACATCGATACTTCTTCCTTCTTGACTCCAGCAATTGAATCCATATCGGGTTGTGCAGAAGTACCAACGAATTCTGACATCCAATCATCTCCCGCATCTTCATCATCCTTCTTACGAGGAGCGGACAAAGAAGTGAACAGAGTCATAGCGGCAATTAGGACCGCAAAAAGGTTGATTCCTAACAAGATGAAAACAAATAGGAAGGGGCCATCAGTCAATTCCATTGACTCGAACTCTGCCTCAGGAGGGGGGGCAAGCAATTCCTCATACAAACAACGCGTGGTTCCATCCTGTGTATGGAGACAACTGTCTGTGTTGAAAGAAACTTGAGCTGTGTTTTGATTACCTGCCAAGTCTGTCGAACGAATCTCTGCACGAACAACACCGAATGGGAAGTCTGCAACTGAAACCGTGTAAGAGAAGGCCCAACCATCTTCACTGAGTGTAGATTCATCAGTTATGTCGATCCATCTTCCTGAACTTGTAGTGGTGACGAAGCGTATCTCAATCGCATTCACTCCAACATCATCATCAGTTCCTCCACTGATCAGTATTGAGTCTCCCTGCATGTATGTAGTATCCTTAGGAGCGCCTGGAGAATAGAATACGATACTGGGAACCTGTGAATCTATCTCCCAGTTACTGACTGAAATATTACCACCATTTCCTACAGAATCTGTCATGGTCACAACCACTGTCAAAATATTGTGTTTATCGACTCCTGTAATCTCAAAATCATAGTAGTAAGTGTCCCCTATTGTATCATCCAGAGGGGTATCAAACAACAGGTTTGCCGCCTCACCATCTCCAACAGTGAAGACACGGTCAGGAGTCGAAATGTTGACTATTGGGTCGTCATCAAGATCTTCGCTGACATTTATCAGCAATCGATAAGTTCCCTTCTGTAAAGTCAAATCGACTATTTCCCCATCGCTATTCTCAATGAAGATAGATGCATTGGAAGTTGTTGCGTCTTCACGAACTTGAGCAGCATTCTTTCCAGGTGTGCTCCAAGCATCGATATTGGTGTTCCCGTAGACATCGGTAATAGTGACTGCGTACCATACATTTCGTTCAACTCCTTCTTCAATGTCAATGGTCTCGATGAACGTGTCATCATCTGAATCTCCAACAGCGATATCATCAATCACTAGTTCCCAACCATTTTCCAATGTGATTTCGGTCTTGAATATCTCTGTTCCGGATTCATCCAAGAATGGGTTTTCAGTGTGCCTCCATACCTGATAGATCTCACCCTGCTCATCCTCGTCATTCATCCATGCCAAGATGACCTGGTCAGTTTCTCCATACATCGTTAACTCAGTCATTGTTGGAACCACAGGTGATGTAGTATCCTCAGTGATAGGGCCGTAGAAATTCTGCTTCAAGCCTCTATACTCATATGTTCCATTCAAATGACCATATCTCGCTTCAGATGTTACATAATAATACGAATCTGTACGATATATCCCCTCTGGCACATCAACCACGACTTCACCAAAACCATCTGGAACACTTGTCAAGAAGAACATGTTTTCTCCTAGTATGATCTGCACAGGATTCTCTGGGTCGACAACGACCACTTGGTATCCTGCCCAATAGATATTGTAACTTTCACCTTCAGCACCAACCTGATCCGTCCATGAGACCAAAGTCTTGCCACCACCGAGATATTCTGCATGGACATTTGTTGGTTCTGCAATCCAGATTCCAAAGGTGTCTTCAAAAACCGTAGCAGCGCAAGCAGAATTTGCTAATTCTGAATTTGTGATTCCATATTCATCTACGATACTTACACAATAATATCCATTACCCAAACGTCCTGGTGGCAATGAATAATTGAATTCCCCTACCCCTTCGCCGATTGTAGCTATCATCTGAACATCACTTCGTGATGTATTATCGAATGCAGTACCTGCCATCCAAACTCGATAGAATTCACCATCTTCATTCGGAACATCATTCCAATTGATGAGGGTGTATCCCACCCCTTCCAAATTCTCCTCAGCAATGAATTCTGCAGTCACGCGTCCAGTTATTGAAGGACCAGTGACGGGGTCTGACGGAACGTTGTCCTCCTTGATTGGATCCTGAAGGCTGTTATTTGAAAGGAATCGCAAATCCTCGTAGGTGGTGTCATCACCTGTCCAATTCCTTACTACATAGGTCACTGAATAGTACATCATTCGGTTGGTCGAAGGTGGAATATCAATCTCAACCGAACTGGTTTCTGCAGGTAATGTAAGTATCGGGTCATCATCCAATAGAATCAATCCAACAGACCGGTTGATTCTGTAAGCATGTTGCCAGATATTGATTTCATAGGCATCGGGACCTGTCACTGGTAGCGTCCCAGGACTGATGATGTTGTAGTTCACCCAAGTCAAGGTGGTCTTACTGGTGTAAGGATCGTATTCACCTTGAATGTAATATGGAGAACGTACTGCAGTAGTAATCTCCGAAACTGGCTCGAATAAATGCGACTCATTGAACGCCAACTCCATAGTCTCAGTACTATTTACCAACTCTGTGGAGATTGCATAGAAAAACGTCCCATTCACACCGGGCGGTACTTGGAAAACCACTGAATGGCTGCCATCAATTTTACTTCCAAGGCAATTCAATGGGTTCGGAACCTCTATTTCGTCACATGCATCTATGGATGCGATTGGATTCATACCTTGTAGCACACTTTCATTCATTGGTGCATCGTGACGATAAACATGGAAAGTTGCACCCCACAGATCCTGCGCATAATTCGTATCATCGATACTACGCCAAGATATCGTGGTTGTTTCTCCGTTTGGCTCGAAACTTGCGCTGATATCCTGAGCCTGTAATGCCCAACCTTCTCCCTCGTCAGAAAGAGCACTCACGCCTGAAATTGGCAAAATTGGAAGGACGAATAAAAAGACCAGCAAGATGCTGATTGGCCGCCGGCGTGACATCTTCCGCACCTCATCCCCCGCGAGGGGTGTCTTTGTCATGGTTATGAGCATGACGCCATAGGCGTCTATACGCGGGGGGTTGTTCATGCATTTTTCCTCCAGGAGGGGAATATCTTACCCTAAAACGTTGGACTTCGCTGTATTGATGCAACTCCTAACGGATAAGACTTCTGAATATACATCTCCATATTCACTCTTCATTATCACTGTTATTCTGTGGTAAAGGTTCGTTCAAATCCAACGCAGTGATACGGTTTCTTGCTTGCATGAAGCGCTTTCCGAAGGTCCAGACGCCTCCAGCGCCAGAGATCAGAAGAATTGCAGTCATGGGATTCAATGAAACATGACCCAGAGGAGCAGGAAGGGTGCCCCAATCTGACCATCCAACAACAACCTGTAAAGCCGCTATAAGTAATCCAATTCCTGTGACTGCAAGCCTATCTGCTCGACTGAAACCGCCATAATCTCGCATTCCAGTGACTGCTTGCGCCTGAGTGCCGAGATATGAGCCGAACATTGTAAACATTGCAGCACCCCATGCAAGAGTTGCTGAACCGACCCAAGCCATGTTGTAGCCGATAGCAACCATCCAAGTCACATCCAAGACTCTGTCTAGAGTATGATCGAGATAATCTCCCCAGCGGGATACTCTTCCTGTCTGGCGAGCAAGTGTTCCATCAAATCCATCCAAGATTGAAGCAATTCCAAGTAAAGCAGCAGCTGCAAGCAACATGAACGCTCCAAATCCATCCTTTCCTGCCAGCAACATAAGCGCAGCAGCAGCCAACCCAACAGGAAGGGTCAACCAGGTTATCACCAATGGAGACATCCACGAAAATCGCTTGGCCATTGGAATAGTTATCTTCTCAGACAAGGACCTCAAGTTCTGCAAAGCCATACGTCTACCAATGCTGCCTGACACTCTCTCTTGTTGACCCTATCGGCTGTTACCAGTCATGTGAAGCCATATCATCCAACCAATCCATGATTTCAACAGGACGTTTAGGGACACAATCTCTAGATAACCAATTCAATATTTCAGCGGATAATTCACTCGGCTCTAAAACTCCAGAATCGAGTTCCAAGATTGGAACATCAATCTCCTCCAATTCCAACCAAGGGCCTCCAATCATCTCCCATTCAACATTATCCAATATCTTCTGTTCTTCATAATCTCGAAGATGGAGACGTGCATCGATGACGAGTGGATGAGCCCTGAGAACAATCACTGCATCCACAGGAAGTAAATGCGACAAATGACCATCTATCAATTGTGTATTACTTGGGGCGGAACCCCACTCCTCTGCCAAAATAGCGGACAACCCCTCAACATCGACCTCTTTGCTTCC
Source organism: Candidatus Poseidoniaceae archaeon (assembly GCA_964230915.1). Lineage (GTDB taxonomy): Archaea > Thermoplasmatota > Poseidoniia > Poseidoniales > Poseidoniaceae > UBA226. Next base: position 6,038 of record CAXRJY010000016.1, read on the forward strand.
GTCCTCATCACGAGTTAGGAATCCTTTGGCTTCAGCAAGAACTGACAAATCAGTTATCTCTAACGAACTTCGTAATTCTTCACTCAAACGTGTCTTTCCTGTACCTGGCGTTCCCGTCAAAGCCAATCTGAGCAGCGGAATCTCGAGACCGGGGGCTCCACTCATATTGATTGCAGAGAGACGGGGATTGAAGAATGATGCTGGCGAAATCAGATTCTCAATACCGTCCATGATGCCAACGTCTTCATGAGTGCGGACACCCCGCATCAGACCGAGGAGTGAAGATGTTCGGGATGAGCGACCCTGCCACTGTACTCACTCAGATGCGCAGATATGCATCCGAAGCGCGATATGAGATGGCTGAAGTGATGGCCAGTGAATTGACACAACGTATGATCGCCGATAAAGAACGAGACTTGGTAAAACAAGACCTGTTGGTCCAAGGACTCAGAGATCTTGCAAACATTCTAGAGATTAGAGGTAATGAAAAGCCGGAGAAACTGAAACTATCTCTGAAAGCGAGTAAGGAGCTCGATAAGCAGAGGAAAAGATTGGCTAATTTACAGAAAGATGCTGGAGACTCTGGTGCCGCCAAAGCAACAAAAGCCAGTCGGGCTGATGATGAAGTTCAAACTGGTAGAGTCTACGCTTTGATGAGGAAGAAAGCAAAGGCGATGAAGAGATTTGCTAAAGCGAACAGATTGAGGAAACATCATCTTGAAGCATGTACAGAAGCGGTGGGAACAGAATTCCTGCTCAGTGGTAATCTGAAGAAGGGTGCCAAGCATGGTCGAAGACTTGTCGATGCAATGAATGCCGCTGGGGCTGTCAATAGAACTGGAGAAACTTTCCAATTACTCCCTGAAGGTCAACGCCCTGCAGAATTGACTTCATTGATTTCTAGAATGACTCCTTGGAGCGAAGAGAGTTCTGAAATGCCTGAGCAATCACGAAATCTACTCGCTCAGAAGATTGCTGATCTGCAATCTCAAATGCAAAGAATTGAATCGGGCGAACAAGCAGCAAACGCAGCACTATCAGCGGCAGTGGACAAACTCAATCCAACAATGGATTACCACTCATTCTCACGTTCTTGACCTATTGTTGAATAGCGAGGGATGGATTTGAACCATCGATCTCCGGGTTATGAGCCCGACAGGATATCCAGACTACCCCACCTCGCTGAAGTCGGCGGTTCGGTCCGCATACTTGAATCAGTTGGGGCAACCAAGACCTTTCACAATCCGCAATTTGTCCAAAATAGGAAATAGGTTGGGTTCATACAAGATGGCTGCCCTGCCAATAATGATGGAGCGCAAGTTCTCTAGTTCCTTACGGGCGGTTTGCATTCTAGCAATTCTATTGTTAGGTAGCCTATCGGGTTGTTTGGGAGATGATGAAACGTCTGACTCAGATGAAGGGCCAATAGAGTTGGTAGTATACTATGATGTCACCAATGCCACAATAGAAGAAATTCATAGTAATGGGCAACCGACAACGACAACCGGTGCTGAATTCAGTTTTGATTTCAGAGAAACCAAATCCTCGAAAGGAAACATCACCACATTCACCTTTGATGCAGGAGATGGAACAGACCCTGTCAGCATCAATGCAGAAGATGAATCAGTTCTGATCTATGAATATATGAGCCACGGAATCTTTGAAGCCACACTAAGTGCAGAAGACGAGAAAAACAACACTGCATCGATGAAACTCAAACTACGTGTAGAGTTTCATGTATCTGATACTCAGTTGAATACCCAAGAGCCTGACAGAATCACAATAAATTTAGCTCCAGATGATGATAGTATTGCAATCCCTGCGCAGTTAAGCCTAACTTCAACTGTCGAGAATCCCACTAATCCTGGGACCTTCTTCGAAGATTCTGTAGAAGTCACATGGTCGCTGAAAAACTCGAGCGACGAAGAACATGGCGGACACAGTGAGGTGCTCAATGGTGGGCAATCTGCGACCTGGGAAAACCAAGAGAACAGTCCTGAAGCAGCCCCATGGTCCTTGGACATCGACATCGTAGTAGCAGGTGGAAACAGCGAAGAAGTCAATGTGCAATCAGATCTATGGGCCTTGTATGAACAAGAGGAATCAAACCCAAATCCGGAATGAGAAATTAGTTTCTCGAAAAGTGAATCTGAAATGAAAGTGAAGAATGAAAGACTGAGGGGCACTACGCTCCTCTGTACACCTTCATGACTTGCAGTACCCTGCTGCTTCTGCTCATATAGGTTGGACGAAAAGGACCCTGCAACAAGGAGATGGATGCATGGCAAGCAAAAGCAAAAAGAATTCAAACGAAACAGAAGAAAGCAATGAGGAAGACATCATTGATGTCGAGACCGAGGCGGTACCAGTGAGCAAAGAAGCGGAAGAGATCGAGCCGACCATTGAGGACCTTCCTGGCGTGGGCCCAGCAACTGCTGAGAAACTACGAGATGCTGGATTTGAGGAACTACTAGCGATAGCGGTGATGACGCCGTCAGCATTGGCTGAGGCTGCAGAATTGGGCGAAGCGGTGGCAGGGAAAATCATCATGTCTGCAAAGAAAATGGCGAACATCGGTGGATTCGTCAGTGGTAATGCACTACTGGAACGCCGTCGTGAAGTCATGAAACTATCGAGTAAGGTACAATCAATAGATGACCTTCTTGGTGGTGGTTTCGAGACACAGGCTTTGGTAGAAGTATACGGTGAATTCGGATCAGGAAAAACCCAGATTGGACACCAATTGGCGGTCAATTGCACCCTACCAATAGCAGAAGGTGGATTGGATGGAGATGTTTTCTACATCGATACTGAAGATACCTTCCGCCCGGAGAGAATCACCCAGATGGCAAGAGGTCGTGGACTTGATCCTGACGAGGTTCTGAAGCGAATACATGTCGCACGCGCTTACAATTCAGCACACCAGATGCTGCTAGTTGATGAGATAAAGCGACTCTCTTCGGGATTGAATGTGAAGATGATCATTGTTGATTCATTGACCAGCCACTTCCGTGCCGAATACATCGGTAGAGGAATGTTGGCGAACAGGCAACAGAAATTGAACAAGCACCTAAAGGAATTGAAACAACAAGCCGACATCAACAATGCCTTGGTACTTGTAACCAACCAAGTTCATAGTAAGCCAGATGCGATGTGGGGAGATCCAACCAAACCGATTGGTGGGCACGTTCTTGCACACGCTAGCACATTCAGACTATACCTTCGTAAGGCCAAAGGAGGACGTAGAATCGCCCGTTTGGTTGACTCACCTAATCTTCCCGATGGTGAATGTATCTACCAGGTCACTCAAGATGGATTGCGAGATTGATTCAATTCTTTGATATTGGCTACTCATTGGTCGTATTGTTGGCAGGACGGGCACCACTTCCACGTTCTGCCCTCATGATCAACTGGTTGAGTAGTCCCACCACAGCGGGTGCAGGCGGACTGATCAGTAAGCGGTACGAAGGTCTGGGATGGAGATGAAGCCCAAGGGTCAGCATTGACTCTTGAACCTCGTCGACGCAGAATCATGAATACCATTAGCGCTACCAGTCCGGCTGCCCCGCCCCAATACCACATCATTGAACCGGAGTCACTGCCATCTGCTGAGACATCGTCTGAAGCGTTCAAACCATTATCATTCACCGAATCATTACCTGTTTCATTTGCGCCATCATTTTGCTCCACATCATTATCTATTTGGGGCAATGGAAGGCCAGTGGTGTTCCACCACATCTCAGAACTCGTATTGTATTCTGCATTACTGGCACGGATGATGACCAATAATCTGGTGGCGCCACTGCGAGAGAGATATTGAGTCCCATCCGTATATCCTGCTGGAGCTGGACTAAGGCTTACAGATGGGTTCTCCCAACAGCGTGAATCACAATCATCACTCGTATTCATCTCGATGATGAAAATCTCGATTTTGTCGGTATTATCGCCTCGTTGGTGCCAACTGTAACTGATGCTCCACCGTTCCATATCAGATGTGATATAGACATCGATATTCTCAGGCATGGTAGGGATTGGATCCCCTTGACACTGACTGGAATCCTCTGGATAGAGGTCTATCTCATCGGGCCGAATGCTATCAGGAGCACAACCATCTCCATCAAGGTCTGACCAGGCAAGTGTATTGCTAGGGAATGCATCTCCATTCTCAATCCTCAATCCCTCATTATCCAATGTCCAGGTATAATTATCCCCATATCCATCACCGTCAGTGTCTGAACATTGAGTATTATCATTGATGAAAGCATCTCCAATCTCAGTGATTCTCAAACCGGTTGAACCAGTTGAAAAACTGTAATTATCTCCGCAGCCATCTCCATCACTATCGTTCCATTGTTGCCCGTCACTTGGAAAAGCATCTCCACGTTGGTTTGTTCTTTGATCTTCAGCCCCACTCCAGAAGTAATTGTCTCCAAATCCATCAGAATCGGTATCATTCCACTGTTCAAAATCAGCAATGAATGCATCGCCAGAACCTTGTGGATGAGCAAGCCATTGCGCATCTGGATCTGACCAACCATCTCCATCAGTGTCTATGCAACCCAATCTATCTTCAACACTCGTTCCAAAAATGAATGGGCATTGATCCCCATCAGTACCGCTGGATTCATCCCCATATCCATCAGAATCTGAATCCGACCATTGCGTGTGGTCATCTGGCCAAAGATCCTCTGTATCTGTGTATCCATCTTCATCCGAATCGATCATCCAAGTCATCCAACCTCCAGTGCTGTTAGCAACCACGTATCTCAACCCAAGAGGGGTGTCATGAATCGCCACCCCGCGAGGTATTCCAACTGTAGGCCATGAATCTACAACTTCTCCAGTACTGAGATTCAATATTGTCACTTTGCCATCACTTGAATCTGCGGATGTTCCAGAACCGATGATGACCAGTTGCTCCTGCTCAGAAATTTGTGCTGAGAATCCTTCGTTTGGCAAAGAGACTGACCACAATTCTTGCTCAGAATCCACATCATACAATGTGGCCACCTTGTCCCACCCTACACTGATGATGACATTTCTTTCAGGAGACCATTCTACCACTCCAGTATAATTCGCATGACTGTATGGAAGCGGTAGTTCAAACCAATCGATTGTTGAATCCGACTCGGTGTTCCATATGCGAATCTGGCCATCTTGTTCTGCAGTGACCAATCTGTTTCCAGTGGAGCTGAATTCCATTACCCAACATGTATCTGGACACGCCCATGTTTGCTCAATTTCCCAAACATCTCCCGATTTTACAAGAATGTTCACTTCTCCATCAATAGTGGAATCCGAGCCATCAGGAACTGAACTCAAGGCGATGACTTTACTGTTCTTGAAAGCCAATCGCCCAAACACCTCCATTCCAACAATAGTACTGAAATCAACATGAGAATCACCGGAATTATGTATTGAGCACCAGATGGCGGTACCATCTGTGAAACCACCGACCACAACATCCCCAGTCAACCATTTCACACTCTTGATGTAAGGAATCGAGACTGTGTCATCTCCCCAATCAGGGTGCTGGCAAGAGCGCATTCTATGCCCTGTTTTCAAATCGTGAATATCCAAAGAACCAGAACCTTGGGCGATCGCAATCAAGGTTTCAGTTTCATCGACCTCAAATTCTCTCATTATACTACCATCAAGAATTCCACCAAGAGAAAGTCCTCCAGTATCCAATATCTTCCAGAACTCGACCGAACCATCCTGCCCCGCACTTGCCAATTCATCGCCTACTTCATTGATAGCCAATGCTCTGACATCTGAACGGCCGTCTCTATATGCATGCCAACCATGGCTTGAGACCGGTTGTCCAGCCGCGTCAAGAACCAATACTTGACCCTCGCCAAGAAGTCCAACATACAGTGAATCAGAATGTAATGACCATTCCAAACGAGTGATATTCTGCTCCAAAGGTTGGTACCACTCAACACCTCCATCTGAAATGAAATGAGTGACCACGCTCTCTCCCGTACTCTTCGTCCAGGCTACCGAATACTGTGAATCACCTTTCCAATCCAAATGCCAACCCGAAGAACCGGTAGCGATGTTATGCTGCAACGTCTGATTCAAGGTGTGACTTTCAAACAAACGAATACTATCACCGCCACTGGCCCTTTCAATCGTTGCAATCGTGGTTCCGTCTGAAGACCATCTACAGACCTTCACGACATCAGGAGTGTGTATTGCAACATTGTTGGCTACTTCGCTTTGGCCTAGCAAATATGCCGTATCCATAACCACTATCTCACCTCCATTTGATGGACGTCCACCACAATATACTACACGACTACCATCCGGACTCACTTCCATATCATGACCCCAATTCTGCTCCAAGCCTGTCATGTTAGTACTCCAATGGCCTGAAAAATCCTCAAAGGTATCCTTTGGACGAGAGATTCCATCATCACTTACAGCATATACATTCCAATTATGACGCTGATCCAATGTGATGATGTGATCGCTTTCTATCCAATCAACACCCAATAATTGCATATGATGAGTCAAACGAAATATCACTCTATCGTCACTCTTGTTCCAGACCGATAATCCTCCGTCAAGACCAACAGCAGCGATGTGTTTTCCATCAGTGGACCATTCTACATCCCACATCACTGAGGGTAGACTGGGTTGCCAAACTGAAAGGGCCATACCTGCAGGGCTAGAAGGCGTATCGTCTCGTTCCCAGACTTGAACAGGTGACTCTTCTTGCTCTAGTTCAATCATTGAAAATGGGATGAACAGCAGAAGAATCGCGAGGAATACTGCTACTCGTGGCTTGCCCATGATTTTGCCGCGGTAAACTATTGCTTGAGATTACC
>CAXRJY010000017.1:0-5433 GCA_964230915.1 Candidatus Poseidoniaceae archaeon
CTGTTTCTTCTTCTCTACATTTTTCCTCCATCCGAAAACCGTCAAAGCCAGCACGACCATTGAAATCAGTGCAGAACCCAGCAATTCATGAGATTCAAATCTAGGTGCATCGATGCTTGCGTACAACAGCATCCATGTCAGTAGGATGAATGTACCCCCCACTGTTGATGGTGTAAGCAGGGCGAGGTGCTGAGGTCCAAGTTCACTATTGCCTTCTTCAGACAGAATCAACCAGGGGAACAATACCACACCCATTCCCACAGCAGCAGCTTGAATCTCAACGATCTGTGCCCATGCTGCAAATATCCAGAACAACACTGGAATAACCAATAATCCTCCAGAACTTTGGGGTTCTTTCTTACAGGCAAGAGGTAGAACCAACAGAATCGCTAGGGCTCCAAGAATCAAGTCTCCAGAAAGGAACGCTGCCGCGAATGCTCCTAACAACATCAGGCTGTTTATTGGATTCTTGAAACGTTCTAGGATGACATTTCGATATTCAATCAACGAAAATAGTGGCGAAAATCCGACAATACTGATGAAAATACCCGATACTCCGCCCCAGAACAGATCAGCCACTTCTTGTTCTCCAATCGGTTGAATTATGGTCACCAAGATGGCAGAGGCTGGAATGACCATCCATGGAATCGACCAGTTCCAGTTCAATCCGTGCCCATCTTCATCTTGTCGTAGTTCTTGTCTGATCAACCATGCTACCCACGTAGATATTGCTAGAATAATGAGCAGCAGATATCCTACCACCTCTACTCCTACGTTGATATCTCCACGAATCAGCATCAATCTGTTCCAGACATCGCTTGGAATGGTTCCGCTTCCATCACCAACGAATGCATGGCGACTGACCCAGACACCATTCGCTCTGGTGACCAATGTTGACATCATGGCCAGTGCTCCTGGCATGATTCCAGCCAACGCCCACCAACGAGCATCAGTTTTACCAGGCCTTTGTGGAAGATGTAGCAGCACCACGATCGCTAACCATGGAAGTAGGCTTGCAGTCTCAACAGGATCCCATGCCCAATATCCACCCCAATCCAGTACTGTATAGGCCCACAATCCCCCTAGTCCGATACCTAGTGTCCCAACCAGCATTGCTGGTCGCGCCACAGGAAGTAATCGATGTCGGAGGTAATCTAGTTCTGCTTCGCTACTGAACAATGTTGAGATCACGATACTGCTCAAGGCGATACATAGAGAATAATAGAGGAAAATGATTGGCGGATGGATGACCATCAAATCGGTCTGAAGCAATTCATTCAATTGTGAACGAGGAGAGTTGGGGGAAGAGGCTGCATCAAAAGCACCCATGCTCCAAGCCAAAAATAGCAGAAAAACGGTGAACCCATGGAAAGCAGCCATTCTTCTTCTTCTGCAAGCCGCACTTTCTCCTTTCATCACTCCATCAGTCATTGTGCCGACGATGGCCATAGTGGCAGCCCACATCAGAATAGGGCCTTCTCGTCCTTCCCAGAGTGCAGCCAGTCGATAGCGCAGTGGAAGTTCTGTACCGCCATGTTCCCAAACCAATCGATATGCGTAGGTATCAGAGAGAAACAGTAGCGCCATTACCAGAAAGGGTAGCGCTACAAGCAGATGCAATGGTCTGCTCATCCACCTTTTTTCAATCCTGTCAGGAATATCAAAGGCCAGAGCAAGAGCGGCCAAACAAGCGATTGGAAGACTTACTCCCCACATCAGTTCTCATCCATGCGTGCAGCAGCGGCTTGATAATCTGCTTGCTACCAACCGTAGTACTTTGCTCGGCTGTATCCGAACGACAGCAATACTGAAATCACTCTTCGAGTTAGTAACAGTGGTTTGATGAACAGTATCTTCAAGCCGACGCTCAGTTTGGTGAATGCATTCATCTGTGACATCTCTTTTGGTAGACACCTTCCCATGAATGATAATTCCGAATCACTCAATTTGTAGAGCGCAGTCTTACCTTTGAGTATCTTGTTGTATGGAGGAAATTCATTTTTCCAGAGCTTTTCATATTCTTTCAACCTATTCGCAGAAAGATCATTTTCAGAGAGCGCAGAGGCAGCAACTCGTGCTGCAAACATTCCCGATTTCATCGCAAGGTGTGAACCACCTTCAAACAGTGGAGATGTGAAACCAGCAGCATCACCCACCAGCATCAATCCATCCGCCGAAGTGGTTGGACGAGGGCCACTGATGGGGATGGTTCCGCCAAATGGACGGATTTTTCTACCATCCTTTCTCCAGGGTGGGTTCTGCTTAGGATGTTCATTCAGATATGTGTCTTCGATGAATGAATCAAGATATTTCACTGCACCTTTCTTTTCATCCGTAACTAGTCCTACATTGGCTCTACCGCCATCTTTGGGGATCATCCAAACATAACCGTGTGGCGAATACTTGGGCCACAGATAGAAGTCAAGATAGCCATCGTTGGGAATATCGTCCATTTCATACTGGAAACCAGCGATCACCTCGATGCCTTCGTCCATGTTCAGTAATTTGGCTGCAACACCAGATACCCCTGAGGCATCAATTATCACTTTGGCAGTAATGGGAAAAGATTCACCTTTTCCTTCAATCAACCAATTGGTAAATTGATTTTTTGAATTGTATTTTCGCTCCAATGAAGTTACTTTGTGTGAAAGCAACAAATCTGTCCCTGCAGCAACTGCTTCATCCACCAGCCAGCGTTCAAACAGGTGCTTCTCAAGTACATACCCTTGCTCTGACAACAGGCGAGCAGTACCATCGGGGAAGATGATTCTGATGCCCTTGCACTCCAAAGCCACTACTTCAGGAGGGATCTCTAGTTCTAGATTCTCAACGGCCAATGCTGAGAGACATTCTCCACAGTGTACTGGGGTACCGATCTCCGAGTGTTCTTCAAGCAGAATGACATCTTTACCACTCCTTGCTGCATGAAGTGCGGCAGAACCACCCCCAGGTCCAGCACCAATGACCAATACCTCGCATTCGCTTGCCATATGCTCTCGTCTCAAGGGAAGGGTAGGACACACATGAATCCAACTATCATCCAATGAGTGTGTCTGAAACCGGAGTAATGCCGGAACATCGGTTTCATATCCTGAATACCTGAGCCCCTCTCATGGCGTGGAGGACCTTGGCACGTTGGCTCGATGACCTTGAACGTCGAGGTGAGTTACTGCGAATCACGAGGCCGGTCAAGGTTGAATTGGAAGCGGGTTGTATTGCTGACAAACTGGTCAAGAGTGGAGGTCCTGCCGTGCTCTTTGAAAAGCCTGAACTTGCAGATGGCTCAATTTCTGAAATCCCGTTGGTCATGAACATCTTTGGTACCAGAAAGCGTACAATGCGCGCTTTGGGGATTGCTGAACCAAGTGAGATAGGGAAGCGGATGGTTACACTGATGAAACCAGATATTGCTACAATCAGTAAACGTCCTTGGAAGGGTTTGCCATTGCTCAAGGATGCACTTTCAATGTCTCCAAAGAAGGTTCGTCGTGCCCCATGTCAGAGAATCAAGATAACAGAACTTGATGTCACCAGATTACCTATACCCAAAACTTGGCCAAATGATGGCGGTCCATTCATCACTTTGCCACTCGTGGTGACGAAAGACCCACAAACAGGCGAGCACAATCTTGGAATGTATCGAGGGCAAGTGTATGGGCCTACTGAAGTGGGGTTACATTGGCAAATTCACAAACACGGAGCAGACCATGCTGACGAATATGGAGATGGAAGAATGCCGGTTGCGATATGTATTGGTGGGCCGCCAGAGTTGGTTTTCTCCGCTATCGCCCCATTACCAGATAATCTTGAGGAGTATATGTTTGCGGGGTTCCTTGGACGTAGAAGACTATCTGTGGTAAAGGCGGTGAGTCAAGATCTATTGGTCCCTGCAGAAGCCGATATTGTCATCGAAGGATATACCATCCCTGGCAAGACTAGAACAGAAGGTCCGTTTGGAGACCATTTCGGCTATTATTCCCTCGAGGGAGAATTTCCTGTGCTGCAGGTGACAGCCATTACCATGCGCAAGGATGCGATACTGCCGGCTACGATTGTTGGAATACCACCAATGGAAGATGGCTATCTTGGAGAGGCGATCGGTGATGCCTTCCTGCCAGTGTTACAGTTTCAGCACAGGGACGTTGTTGATGTGTTTCTACCCTTGGAGACCGGATTTCACAACTTGTTGATTGTCGCTTCAAAACAACGCTACCCTCGTCAAGCAAGGAAAACAGCTCTCGGATTGTTGGGAGCGGGACAGATGATGTTCCTGAAAACTGTTGTAGCAGTAGATGCTGACCATTCAGTCAAGGACCTTGATGCATTCTTAGATGCTTTAGATTCCAAGGTTTCTCCAAGCAATGACCTCATCGTATTACCTGGAATGGTTGCTGACCAACTAGCTCATGCGGCCCCGTGGGAGAATGTTCATGACAAGTTACTGATAGATGCAACTACGGCTGCAGAGAAGGATCCTTTGTTTGGGCAAAAGATGCCGACAGGGCCTGGAGATGGACTATTGACAGAAGTATCGACTTTATCTTCGGTTCGTCAAGCTCGAATGTTGCGTCCATCGATATTGGTGGTCACCACTGAGATAGATGGAGGTCCACAAGCAGATTCTGACATGGAAGATGTTGATGAGAAGGCAGCAACCGCTCAACGTTCAAAGATTTCTGAATTGATAAATACAATTTGGCAATTGGAAAAATCAACTAATTTAAGATGGTTGTTCATTACTGATGATGAACTAGATCTCAACGCACCAGGTGCAAGGCGCAAATTGCTATGGCAACTGTTCTGTCGTTTCGAGGTTTCCAGAGATTTACATTTCGATTCGAACCGCACTAGAATCGCTTGGGATGCAACGGCTCCAATTCCTAGTCTAGGAGGAGAATACCCTTCGCGTCGTTGGCCAGCCACAACGATTCATGACCCTGAGGTCGAAGAGCGAATCGAATCGATGGCTGTGGAGGAGGGTTGGCCTTGGGTTTGAATGATGTAATTGAATTCATCAAGATCGAGCATACTCTCTTCAGTCTCCCTTTCGTTTTCATTGGGGCAATTGTTGCAGAGGATCCTACTCTCATGCAGTTGTTGTGGATTCTGGTGGCTGCAGTTGGGGCAAGAGGACTTGCAATGGCGCTGAATCGAATCATCGACAAAGATGTTGATGCTGCGAATCCACGTACTGCAGGACGGCATCTGCCTAGCGGTAGCTTATCGTTGTCAACTGCTTGGACATTATCAGCAATATTCCTTTCAATGTTGATAATTGGAGCATGGATGCTGAATGAAATAGCATTGCAATTGGCTTGGTTACCAGTTCTCGTATTCACCATCTATCCCTTCTTGAAACGAAAGACATGGGCTTGCCACTTTTGGTTGGGACTGTGTCTTGGATTGGCACCTGCAGGTGCGTGGATAGGCATT
>CAXRJY010000018.1:0-18493 GCA_964230915.1 Candidatus Poseidoniaceae archaeon
CAAGGAAGGAATTCTCTGGAACCGAGCCGATGCCTAACCAATCTTCGAAAATGGCTTTTTCAGCAGCGATACTGACAGCAAGGTCAGGCCCCATCCAAGTTATGACGAGCAGGGAGGCAAGTCTTCCAAGTAACCACAAAACAAGAATTGGTGCCATCCATGAAAGCCTTGTGATCGAAATCAACCAGCGACGGGTAAAAGCCGCAACTGCAACATATTTCTGAGTGTATTTCGGAAAGATTCGCATCGCCATTGTCAAGATGACCAGATAAACGATCAACGCCCATTCCAGCAGTCGGTTATCATGAATCCATTTCTCTGGCAGTAGTAGCATCATCATCAGTGGGACGATGACAAGCATCAATTGAAACGGAATTGCAAGGAGAACCAATCCTCCATGAATGGCAAGCAGGCCATGTCCTTGTTCCAAGCGGTCATTGACCATTCTCATCATTTTTCCATGTGGAGATTTTCTATGTCTGATTCGTGCAAGCTCAATGTTGTGTGCCGACCGTCCACCTCTGCTCAGGCCGCTGGCTTTGAGCCAACCACCATTCTCAGTTATCCAGATTGGGCTGAAACCACCGAAGACCAAAGCCAGAGCAAGGGCTAACATCCCATATGCAATCGATGCGGTAAGGATCCAAGGTATCATCTGGCTTTCGAAATTGAGTGAGAACCCTTCGTTGGTTGAATGGAAAGTGAACAAGTAAGTGATTGAGAAAGCCGCAATCGGCGTCAACAGTACTTGCCCAATGGCAACACCAGTCAGCCACAACCGGGCTATCAAGGGGCTACGAACCTGACTCACGATGACCTCTGGTGAAAGTAATGGGGAAAGGGATTGCCCTTGTCAGCAATAGATGAAGCGTATTTCTCAATCATCTATTGATGGCCGAACGGCCCCCTTAGGGGCCGGACATCGACAGCGCATCCTTAAGACAGGTTGTTCAGTCGAAGGGTCGGTTCTCGTGCGTAGCATTCGTTTATCCACTGTATCGATACTCATTCTATTGCTTATGCAAGGTGCTTCACCTGCATTTTCATTTGCTGCTGAAGCAAGCCCCTCTGCCCGTGGTGGGACCAATGATGATTTCGTGGTTACTGATATTCAAATCAGCAATTCTTCCTTCACCCCGTCGATGTGGTATCAAGGGGATGGAACTGCGGTTGAGTATGTCTTCAAAGGAGAAGCCGTTCCTATCACGATGACAATCAAGCGTAGTGGTTCAAGTTTCAATCCTGCCAAGGCAGAGGTCTTGCTTGAGGTGGTACACCCTATCGGTTTCGTTTCTTGGTCCACCAATTGGACAACTCCTGACATGTACGGAGGGCAGACAGAATCCGATGAGGCAGTCTGGGTCGCAGATACTGCACACAGTATTCTCAATGGCTCAGAACTGGAAGGTGGAATGATATTCAGAACAACGGTTTCCTACTTTGCAGATACAAAGAATGAGAATGACGTGCTCAACAAGACGGTCCCTATCGCATACACCAGCAATATCATGGATGGAACTGTTGTTGGTGCGGATACCATGCTGCCGTTCAGGTATTCACCAAGCGGGGGAGATGCAACAGGTACTGGCTCTTGGGAGAATGATAATTCAAGTGCCTATGTGGGAACAGGGCATTGGAGACACTCTACTCCTGGAAGTAACTATCCGTCCAATGCATTTGATCGGATTGTATGGGGTTATTTCCCTCCTGACGGAAATTGTCAGGATTCTCATCACGAAGGAGGGGCTGGTGCTACTTACGGTTGGTATTACTGCAAGAAGGTGATACCTTCTCTTGACTTGCTTTCAGTGCAGTTCCATGCTACGGCATGGGGTGTAATCAGCAGTGGTGATGATGTTGCACTCGAGTTGTGGCGAAGTGGTGGTGTAAGTATCCGTCACAATTTCACCACCGCAAGTCCCGCAGTCGCTACAGCACAGAATCAGTGGACCAATCTTTCTTGGGACCCAACTGATTTGTTGGGCGGGCACTCATGGTATGCCGGAGTATTGTTCCACAGTGACAACAGTATGGCAGCAGAAGGCTATCACGTAGATGATTGGATTGTATTCGCTGTAGACAAGGTCAGCGAGTACACATTGGATGTCAATTGTGATAATCCTGAGGCTGGATACACCGCCGTTCCCAATGAGATTATCAGTCTCCATTGCACAGTTACCAACAATGGTTACAAGCCGGCAGTCATCCGAGTAAAGACCAATGTTTCAAACGAAACATGGATGGATTTCTCTAATCCGATGCTGAGAATCGATTCTTCACATCCTTCCAATCACGGAATGGATGTTCAACTTCCAGCAACTCCATCTGGAAATACCACGGAGATGTGGATAAACCTCTCAATTCCTGCTGGTTCTGATGTTCAACAACAGACTTGGAATGTGACTTGGTCGGATGGTAGTTCACAGAACCTCGGTGTTCTGGCCAGTCGTTCGATGCCTGTTGCTGTCTCTGAACAGTATGGTGTATCTTTGTATTCTCCAACTTCTTTGATCGCTGATACCCTTTTGCCGGGAGAAACAGGAATTATTCCGATGCGTTTGCAGAACACTGGAAACAGGATTGCGACCTATACTCTATCAGCATCGTTCTCAGACCAAACTTGGAGCGCTATTTTCACCAATGATACAGGTTCCTCTTTCTTGCCTATTGCAATGGGTAGAGGAGAGACTGTTGAATTCTTGATTCATGTCACTGCATCCGATTTGGCCTCTCCTGATAATTATTCATTCTCAGTCCGGGCGACTTGTACCACTTGTGGTGGTACTCCGGTGTCTGGAAACGATGTATTGATCAGACAGATCAACGTTCCAGCGATGAGGAATGTTGAGATCGTTTCAGAAACTATCGAGATTTCAGCTCCAGCAGATGGTATTCTTCGCAAGATACCTTTGGAGATTACCAATCTTGGTAACAATGACGAGGTTTTCGATATGGTACTGACACAGTCAAACAATCTGTTGATGGCCGGTTTGACCACTGAGGTTACAGGTACGATAGGTGCTTGGGATGATGTTTTCGAAATGTTCCTCAATCTACCTATGCCGTTGTATCTAGCGCCAGGACTTTACAGTGTTTCAATCAGAGTAGTTTCCCAGAATGACCCTTCAGTATGGGATAGCGTTACTATCTCCGTGACGGTGGAGGAAACTGCAGGAGCGGTGGTCTATTCTGATAATCCTGAACAATCCTACATCCCTGGAGATGATGCAGATTCAGTACGTTTTGAGATTCGAAATGAAGGGAACTCTGCAGACCGTTTCACCTTGGTTCTGGAAGCAGGTTCAAAAATGAATGCTGAAATTCAAGGACTTGAAAATGGTTTGACTCCCCTTATTGCGCCGGGCGCATCATACAATGTGACCGTCGGTTTCACTTTCGATTCAGATGCAATGGGACAGATTCCACTCAAAGTGACTGCTACCAGCCAGAATGACCCTTCGGTTTCCGGTAGTGGAGAGATTTCCTTCCCTGTTGGTTCTCAAGGATGGTTGCGACTCACAGTATCTTCAGAAGACCTCGTGATTACCGAGGCTGGGACGTATTCAGTTGTGCTTACCCTGCGAAATCAGTTTACTGAGGAACAAACTGTAACCATCGATATTGAACAAGGCTCCTCCTCCACATGGTTCCGAGCCAGTTCAGCATCAACTTCTGGAACTTTCACGATACAGGATGGAAGAGAGCGGATGATTACAGTTGATGTGGTGATTACAGATACTACTCTGCTCAATCTGTATCAAGATGAATTGGTTACCAATTTCGAGGTATGGGCACGTTCTGATACACTTGCAGATGCAACGAATGCCACTGTCAAGGTCACACTTTCAAAATCAGCAGGTAGTGGTGATGGTGAGTTGGATTCGTCGAAGAGCAGTGGGGAGAACATCGTTATCGATATCGGCATCTGGATCATCGGAATTGGTGCGATATTGTTCCTATTGGTATTCTTGGTAAGAGTAGTGATGGAGGGAGAAGAAGATGAATCCTCGCCGTGGGACAATGAGGAGTATGAAAGTAGTCTCGCAGCACAATATGGAGCGGTCCCTTCCGCTCCTGAAGTTCCTTCGGCTCCAGATATGTCTTCTTTCGCCAGACCTACAAAAATAGTGCCTGATATTGTTCCTGAATCGCTTCCACCGACTCCGCAGCCTGTTGCTGCGGTTCCCGAAACACCGGCTCCGGTTGCTGGAGGCGTGCCTCCTGTACCTGCTGCTGGACTACCAGAAGGATGGACCATGGAGCAATGGACACACTATGGTGCTCAGTGGTTGGAGAAGAATTCGTGAAACGATGGATTGAAACATGGCGCCTATACCGGAGCCCACGCAGGTGATGTAGATGTATGCTGTAGGACAACAACCGATTTTTATTCTCAAGGAAGGAACCACGCGCAGTCGTGGCAGAGGTGCACAGAGTAACAACATCGCTGCTGCAAAGGCGGTTGCGGATGCGGTTCGTAGCACACTTGGTCCAAAAGGAATGGACAAGATGATGGTCGACAGCATGGGAGATGTCGTCATTACCAACGATGGTGCAACCATCCTAAAGGAGATGGATATTGAACATCCTGCAGCCAAGATGATCATCGAGGTTGCAAAGACTCAGGAACAACATTGCTATGATGGAACGACCACTGCAGTTGTAGTAGCTGGAGAACTGCTGAAGCGCAGTGAGGACCTGATTGAACAGAATGTCCATCCTACAGTCATCTGTGAGGGTTTTCGCCTTGCTGCAGAACGTGCCATCTCCTTGTTGGAGTCGCATGGAATCTCGACAGGAGAAAACGTGCAGATGCTACATGAAGTAGCCAAGACAGCGTTGACTGGCAAGAGTGCAGGTGCAGTGAAAGCCTTCCTTGCCGATATCTGTGTCAATGCGGTACACGCAGTTGGAATTGAGGATGGCGACCGTCGTGTGGTCGATCTTGATGATATCAAGGTAGAGAAGAAGCAGGGTGGCTCGATCAAGGATAGTTCACTCGTTGATGGAATCATTCTCGACAAGGAACGAGTACATTCTGGAATGCCACGCAATCTTGATTCTGCAAAGGTTGCACTAATCAATTCCGCAATCGAGGTCAAGAAGACTGAAGTCGATGCTAAAATCCAAATCACTGACCCCAACCAACTTGCTAGTTTCCTCGAAGAGGAGGAGAATTTCTTGCGCGGCCTGGTCGAGAAGATACAGAATGCTGGAGCAAATGTGGTAATTTGTCAGAAGGGAATAGATGACCTTGCTCAGCACTACATGGCCAAGGCGGGATTATTCGCAATCAGGAGAGCCAAGAAGAGCGACATGGAAGCCTTGTCCAAGGCTACTGGAGGACGTATCATCACCAATCTGGATGACTTGTCATCATCTGACCTTGGATTCGCCAACAGGGTCGAGGAGAGAAAGATTGGAGATTCTGATATGACTTTCATCACCGGTTGCAATGAGGCCAAGAGTGTTTCAGTTCTGTTGCGAGGCGGTACTGACCATGTGGTCGATGAGATTCGACGCGCCTTTGACGATGCAGTAGGTGTAGTCAGCGTGGCTTGGGAGGACGGAATGGTCCTGACCGGTGGCGGTAGTGTGATGGCTGCCTTGTCTCGAGAATTGCGTACCTTCGCCGAAGGAATAGGTGGTAGGGAACAGATGGCTATCGAGGCTTTTGCCAGTGCTCTAGAAGTGATTCCAAGGACTCTTGCCGAGAATGCAGGGCTTGATCCAGTCAACACCATCATCGAGTTGCGCAAGGCGCACTCTGATGGGGATTCACATTCAGGTATCAATGTCGATGATGGTGGTGTGAAGAACATGCTGGAAGCCAACGTTCTCGAACCACTACGAGTTGTCGAGCAGGCCATCCAAAGTGCTACTGAGACCGCGGTCATGATTCTTAGAATCGATGATGTCATTTCGAGCAAGTCTGTTTCCATGCAGGAGATGGGCGGCGAAGGCTTCGATATGTGAGGTCAGTTTTCATTTATTGTTGGCAGCCCATGGTTGTCCGGTGCGGTTGTCTGCATACCTTCAAAGACCGAAGCCGATTCCCTTGCTCCGTCGATACCGTAGGTATCGTCGGTGGACTCTATGGCTCAGATTGCTTCTGTGTGGATTGAGGAGGGTTGTATCACCTGCGATGCCTGTCAGGAGACTTGTCCTGAGGTTTTCCATGTCACCGATGATTCCTGTTTCATCATTGCCGATGTCAGGAGCGATGGGAAGTTCGATCAAAATGAGGGCAAATCTTTGCTGAAAGCCGAAATGGGCTCCTCTCTCTTTGAGGACATTGTTGATGCTGCGGAAGGTTGTCCAGTAGATGTCATCATCTACACCACCGCAGAAGATGGAGAAGCGCCATCTGAAGAGGTTGCCGAGGTTGCCGAGGCCGCCGTAGAGGTCGTTGCTGAGGATGAGGAGTTAGAGGCAGCAACAGAGATTCCACCGGAATTGCTTGAAGGAGACCGCAGTTTGATGGTCCTGTTTGGTTCGCAGAGTGGTAATTCTGAGGACCTTGCCGCTATCACAGCCAAGTTGGCTGCTGTTGCCCATCTCGAAGGTCAGGTCAAGGACATGGCCGAAACAAGCCTTGCCGAAATCGCCGCTAGCAAGCGCGTCTTGGTCATCTGTTCAACATGGGGTGAGGGTGAGATGCCAGATACAGCTCAAGCATTGTGGGATGCCGCCAACGCTGGAGGGGCACCTTCCTTCGATGGGGTCAATTTCACAGTTTGTGCTCTTGGAGATACTGATTATGACCTCTATTGTGAGGCAGGAAAGGATTGGGATCGTCGTTTCGAGGAACTCGGAGGTACAAGAGTTGCTGAGATGGCAGAGTGCAATGTCGATTATGAGCCATTTTGGAAGGCGTGGGTTCCTGGTGCTCTTGGAGCCTTAGCCAGTGTGGATTCCTCAGGTGAAATGGTTCCAGGATATGTTGATGCTTTTGCTGAACTCGTTGCTCCAAAGAAGAAGGCGTCTGGCGCTGTTGCTGCAAGCGGAGTACAACAGCCAGTCATCGATGTGAGTCTGCGGTTGTTCCGTTACAACCCCGTATTGGCTGAGAAGGGATATGATACCTATGAGGTGAGTGTTCCCGGACACCATACTCTGCAACAGGTTCTGGTGATGATAAAGGAGACTCAGGATGGAAGTTTGACTTTCAGGACCAGTGCTGCTGCAGGTAGCGACCCTCTAACAGGCTTAGAGGTCAATGGAAACTTGGTGCTTGCTGATTGTGTGCGCATGATCGACCTGTTGAATTCTGCTGGAGAATCAGGGGTTGTCACAGTTGAACCACTATCTGGGCATCAGGTTCTCAAGGATTTGTTTGTCGATACCAAGGCATTGGAAGTGGCAAAGGAAAGAGCGAAGCCGTGGTTGCGAACTCGTGACCGTCCTGGTGCAGTCAGTTCTCAGGGAATGGCGATTGGAACCATGTCATCAAGCGATGCTTCCAGATTACACAGGATGAACGACATCAGCAGCGAGCATCTATTGCATTCCATGTCAGAGACAGTACCTCACAATCGTTCCTATCTCGGCCCTGCTGTGTGCAATAGACTCTGGGTCAGAGCAAATGATCCGCGAATCTCCAAAGATTGCAAGCAGGATATGAACGCTTTACTACAGGGTCCAGACGGTGTTTGGGCAGAGACTGATATTGGAGTCGTAGGACGTTTCGGCAGGATAGGTAGTGTCGCTTCAAAGAATCTGAATGATTGTCGAAGTGAGTTGTTGCGAGCCCATCGTTTTGCAGGGAAGTCTGGAAGGCACGTCAAGTGGTTCTCAAAGACCGTCAAGTCATCAGGAACCCTCAATGAGACAATCCTTGCTGCTCAGACCATGGGGCCTCTGGGTGCCATTGTAAACCTGCCAGCAACCTTGCGCATGGCGCTTGGATTCACAAGAACTGGAGGACCTCCGGTTAGGGATTGGCAGGGTTTCATCGCTCCAGGAAAGATGCCTCCACTGATTAATCAAAGCGTGCATAATCATCATGAGGTCGTGGCGATATTCAATGAATTGGACAAGAGGTTCTGAGGTGAGAAGATGAAGTTTGCATATTTTCCAGGATGTGTCGCCAAGGGTTCTGCTCGTGAGGTCGAGGATGCCATGCGTAGTGTTGTCGATGGACTTGGAATCACTCTGGTAGAAATGCCTGGTGCTGCATGCTGTGGCGCCGGTGTCATGAAACAGGGTAATCATCGTCTACAACTGGCGATAAATGCACGAACCTTTGCCATGGCAGAGGAACAGGGATTGGATGTTCTCACTCCGTGTGCAACATGTCAGGGTAACATGTACGAGGACCTCGCCCTTCTGCTTGATGATGAGCCACTCAGGGCTGAGATCAATGATGTACTTGAGAGAACCACTGGAATGAGATTCGAAGGGAACTTGAGGATGCGTCATCTTCTCGATGTAATGGTTGAGGATATCGGTCTTGATGTGATTGCGTCCAAGGTGATCAACCCAGTCGATTTCCCGATTGCTGGCTACTATGGCTCTCCTATGTTGAGGGCTGCGGCGAATGGTGATGATGACCCGCACAATCCAGTATACTTTGAACAGTTGATTGCGGCTCTTGGAGGAGAGGCGGTAGACTATGATGGTCGAACTCGCAGCGTTGGTTTCCCAGGCCTTCTATCTCAGGAGAAGACGGCGATGAAGATGACCGCTTCTGTACTCTCAGAAGCCAAGCAGGAAGGAGCCAAAATAATGGCAACTGCTTGCCCACTGTCGCACTTCAATCTCGATGTGTATCAAGTGAAGGCAGGAAGGGCGACTGGAAAGGATACCAGTATGCCAGTCATCCACCTTCCTGAATTGGTGGCATTCGCCCTTGGATACCATGTGACCAGATATGCACAATTGCGTACCCGTGCTCTGGTCATCGGTGACTGATGATTCAGTCGCTGGTGCTGACCATTCTTCTGAACCTCAATGCTGCTGCTGGACTGAGTCCAGCTCTACACAGGGTCATTTCATCGGCCTCCAGAATGGTTGCAAGGTTGTTCAGGTTTCGCAACAATTTCTTCGAGAGTTTGGGCCCGATACCCGGGAACGAACGTAGAACTCTCAATTCTGTATCATTCAACCGGACATTCTTGACCGTTGCATTAGATTCACCCGAACAGATTCCATCCAACATCTGCTGCACCGAATCAAGGCATTGTTTCTCGGCATCGATCAAGACCTTGCCACTTCCAGCGCGCTGAAAATCAGAATATCTCGATAGTGACATGTTACATACTTCTTCTTCCATTCGCTTCAATCTCGTTGTTAAAGACTGAAATGACCTCATCGAGATTCGCTGTTCACGATTGGCGATCAATTCGATGACGGCAAGAGTTTCTTCGGCATCATGGGTATAGATGGTAGGGACGCCATATTCAATTGCAATAGTCGCCAAGGCACCATTCAATGCATTTCTGTGCATCATCTCAAGATGCTCTTCCTCACCCTCCAGCAATAATATTGGGCAGGGTGAACTGGCTCTGATTCTGTGTATTTGTTTGAACAATCGTCCATCTTTGAGTGAACGGCAAAGGTCGGAGTATCGTTTACGCTCAATCAGAACTCTGTCTCCAATCTCAATATCTCCGACTTCTAGAGTAACAATTTCGAAATCGATTGTAGAATCCTGAAAATATCTTGCCAAGGGCGTATGCATCTCCCTGTGGTCAATCCGCACCAGCGGCCTCATCCTTCGTCCTCCTCTCGAGCATCGAGGATGGGTTTTGTCCAGTCCCCTTCCTCAATCTCTGCAGAATCTTCTGGCTTAGGTGGTGGCAAGAAGGAATCAATACTCATCTGTTGTCTTGGTCTCAGTTGTTCTGGCCTGACTGAAGGAATGGTTCTTTTCCGTTGCTTGCTCATCGATACAGAATCTTTCGTTGTTTCTTCCTTTTCTTTCAATTCTGGAGCAAGGCGTTCATTTTCTTCCAGCATCCAAGTACCAGCATTGTAGTTGGATGAATCAACTTGTATGGTGAAAGATTTCAGCCGCTTCTCGATACTATCGTCGATAATGGCCCTCGGCATTCGTCTTCTGACCTTTGCCAAAACACGATGCATCTTTGCTTCGCGGGCTGCAGAAGCGTGCCTGATCCCTTCGTCTCTGGTATCTTCGGCCACCAGCACCACAACCTGACCTTCGCTATGGCGAGCGGTTCTCCCTCTCCTCTGTATGGTTCGTATCTCGCTTGCCACAGGTTCGTGGAAAATGACAAGATCGGCGTTGGGAACATCGAGTCCCTCTTCACCGACCGAGGTTGCGATCAGTATGTTTTTCTCGCCGTCTTTGAAACGTTGTAATCTCGCAACCTGCTCTTTCTGAGAAAGTCCTTCACCACCTTTCTTTGATTGGCCAAAGAATTTCTCTGCTCGAACTCCATCAATATCTGCCAATTCTGTTGCGACAACATCCATGGTATCTCTGTAATTAGTGAAGATGATGATTCTACATTCAGGTGATTGATGCAATTTGTTCTGGACCAATCCTCGAATCTTTTCCATCTTTGGGTGCTTTGGATTCTGGCTTTTCAGTAATGCAATCAATCCTCGTATTCGAGGCATGCCGATGAAACGAGCTTGTTTACGGTCTCCTTCTCTACTAGCGACTTCAGCCCTTTCCAAATACCTCAAGGCAGTCATTGGACCCTGGGCCAGAAGTAAACCGAGCAATGTGTGTATCCGTATACTGTCAGCATTCATCTTGGCAGCATTGTAACCCTGAGGGTTGCCGCGACCGATCGCCATGCTGATCCGTCTCTGCCCTTCGCGAAGCACCCTCATCCCTACTGGACCGGTACCGGGGATGAATCCCATTCGCCGTAACTTGTCGAGATGTTCCTCCAATAGTTCTTCTATCGGTGCAGCCAGTAGTTTGATTTCTTCTGGAATCTCCAATCTCACTTCTGTCACTTCCAACGCTTGGGAGTATGGTGCCAATAATGGATCGTTGCTCTGCAGAGAATGAATGCGTTCAATCCCCAATCTCTCTATCACTTCACGTACCAATGGCTCGTTTGAGCCTGGGCTTGCTGTGCAGGCAAGTACCATTCCAGTTCCAACCGCTGAGCGGTAGAGGTCTCCAACCTGAGCCATAGCATGATTACCAGTTGCGTGATGTGCCTCATCGAAAACAATGAGGTCGATGGTTGAGAGGTTCAAGGTCCCTCTTTGGGTATCATTTCGGATTATTTGCGGAGTGGTGACAATGACTCTTGCATCACTCATCATCTTCTCTCTCTTCTGCCAATCGTGGCTGCCACTCAATCTGACTATGGTGTCCTCATCGATGGATAGAACCCGCTGCAGATCCTTCAGATGCTGGTCAACCAATGGGTTGGTAGGTGCTACAAGGATTGCCTTCCCTCCATCATTCAGTGCTTCAGCAATAGCCATCCATTCAATTGCAGTCTTCCCCTGTCCGGTTGGTAGAACGACAAGAGTCGGTTGTGAGAGACACTTCCGCAATGCATCCAACTGATGCGCTCTTGCTTCGACTGCAGCGGTCATCAGGTTCTGATGCTCTACCGTTGCTACCATGTCGCCCACATTGTCTAGGTGGAGGTCGAAGGTATGTCAATGATGATGTTAACAGAGAAACTTGAAAGTGAAGGTCAACTGGCCAAGAATAACGGCTCAGGCTAACGATTGCCAAACTGTGCAGACCGATGTACTCATAAAGGGAAGGAAGGTCCCGAAGCCGCTCAAAGGGTGAGCAGCCAGTCGCAACGGGCAATCCATGGGACCCCGAAACCCGATCCACACTTGTGGGATGGGGCCGGCGACACGGCTGTTCCTTCGCTCTTTGGGCCGGTGCGGGCCCTGCCCTGCAGGCACCTGCAACGTTAAACCAGGAGGAAGAAAATATGTCCAAGAGACACCATCCCCGCCGTGGAAGCATGGCGTTCAGCCCTCGCAAGAGAGCGCAGCGTCACTTCGGCCGAGTGAAATCTTGGCCTACAAGCGACGCAGATGAAATCCGTGTCCAAGGCTTCGCCGGCTGGAAGGCTGGAATGACTCACGTCTTGATGCGCGATACCAATCCAAAGTCAACCAGTGCAGGACAAGAAGTCCGCGTTCCGGTCACCGTGGTCGAGGTTCCAGAAATGATGGTCCTCGGTGTTCGTGGATACAGAATGACTCCCTATGGGAAGCAGACTGCTGGAGAAGCATGGTTGGAGAGCAGCGCACTGATCGAAGCGTTTCCAGACATCTCTCGCAGGATTCCAGAACCCAAGGAACACGAATCTGACAAGCACTTCGAGGCTTTGTCCGAAGAGGATTTGAGCGAAGTTCGTCTAATCGTTGCTACTCAGCCCAACAAGGTCTCTGGTTCACCTAGTAAGACTCCAGAAGTAATGGAACTTGGTTTGTCAGGTGGCAGCATCAGTTCTCAGCTCGAGTGGGCCAGAGAACAACTCGGTGAAGAGATAGGCATTGACAAGGTCTACCAAGAAGGTACATTCGTCGATGTTGTCGGTATCACCAAGGGATTTGGATTCCAAGGTGTAATCCGTCGTTTCGGTGGAAAGTTGTTGTCTCACAAGAACAGCAAGCGCCGACGTCAACATGGAAACCTTGGAGACAAGGGAACTGGATATGTCAGGAAGACATTGCGTCAAGCAGGACAGAAAGGTTTCCACCAGCGCACTGAATTCAACAAGAACATCTTGCGAATCTCTGAACCAGAGGAGAACGAGATTACACCAGCAGGTGGTTTCCTCAATTATGGAGAGATTTCCAATCATTATATGCTCATCAAGGGAAGTTTGCCAGGTCCAGCCAAGCGATTGGTTCGACTGCGCGATGCAGTTCGCTCAGAAAACAAGGTGAACCATCCAGTCGATATCACGTACGTGAGTACTGCATCCAAACAGGGGGTCTGAAGTTGAAGGCAGCAGTATTCCATATCACCAACGAGATCTCTCAAGATCAGGTCGAAGCAGGCCGTCTTCAGGAAATCTACGATATCAGTGTCGAGGCTGGGAAGAAAGTGAATCTTCCAAGTGCCTTTGAATCTGAAATCCGTTCCGATGTAATTCGAAAGGCAGTACGTGTATCACGTGCCAATCGTCGTCAAGCCTACGGTTCCAAGCAGCAGAAGGGCAAGAAGCGCCCAATGCCAGGAATGCGTCACTCGGTAGAATGGTGGGGTAAGGGACGTGGAGTTTCACGTATCATGAGAAAGACCGGACAGCGTACTGGTGCTCAGAACCCACACACTCGTGGAGGTCGTCGTGCTCATGGACCTAAGGTTGAGAAAGATTGGAGCATGTCGATGAACACTACTGAGCGTCGTCTTGCAAGAGACAGTGCACTCGCTGCAACCACTGACATGGATACAGTTTCCAGTCGTGGCCATAGATTCCATGAGGAGATAGACAATTTGCCTATCATCATCGGTGACTACACCGAAGTACGTGATGAGGGTGAAGAAAGCATTGACATCGAGGTATTCAGCCTTGAGCACGCTACTCGCAAGTTGATTGCGATTCTTGAGAGCCTCGGACTTGGAGATGACCTAGCAAGAGCACGCAGAGGGAGAAAAGTCAGAGCGGGTAAAGGAAAGATGCGTGGTCGACGTCATCGAACACCCAAGAGCGTCCTTGTTGTCGTTTCACAGAAATCTGGTCTAGCCAAGGCTGGAGGGAATATTCCAGGCGTCGATGTAGTCGCTGTAAAGGACCTTTCAGCCGAGGATCTGGCTCCAGGTGGAGATGTCGGAAGACTGACCGTTTTCACGAAGAAAGCGGTGGAGGAGCTCGCTTGAGGTGATATCATGGATCCATACAAAGTGATAATCGCCCCATGGCTGACCGAGAAGTCGCTGGAAGCACGAACCAATTCTGAATTCGATGCTCGCAACCGTCTAGAATTCATTGTTCATAGAACTGCAACAAAGGCAGATGTTGCCAGAGCGGTTGAGATTCTCTTTGATGTCAAGGTTGCGAAGGTGAATACACGCAACGAGAAGACAGGCAAGCATGCTAGCGTCAAGTTGGCTGAAGGATATGATGCTGAAGAAGCAGCACTCAAGTTGGGAGCACTCTGATGAGGTGGTATGATGGGTAAGAGAATCCGCGCACAGAGAAAGGGTAGTAGCCCAAGATACAAGGTCAACTCTCACCGTTTCCCCGGTCGAAACAGGATGCCTTCCATCAAGGATGAGGTAGCAGAGGTCACCGAGTTGATTCACAGCCCAGTGCATACTGCACCTCTTGCCCGAGTCAAGTACGGCGAGGGAGAGGAATCATTGGTCGTTGCTACTGAAGGAATTTCAGTGGGTCAGACTCTGGCCTTTGGCGACAATGTCTCTCTACGCCCAGGTAATGTAACCTCTATTGGAAACATTCCAGAAGGTACTCCAGTGAACAATCTCGAACTCCGTCCTGGCGACGGTGGACGCATAGCCCGTTCTGGAGGGGCTTCTTGTGTTGTTGAGAGCCGAATGGAAGGGGGCCGAATCAGAGTACGTCTTCCAAGTGGCAAGACGAAGGATCTTCCAGAGAATTGCCGAGCAACCATTGGTGTTCTCGCAGGCCATGGCCGTAGTGAGAAGCCACTGATGAAGGCTGGAGCTGCACATTACAAGGCCAAGGCTCGAGGAAAGCAGTACCCAACAGTGAGTGGTGTTGCAATGAATCCAGTAGACCACCCACATGGTGGAGGAAACCATCAGGCTGTTCATGGACCAAACAGCGTCGCTCGCGGCGCTCCACCAGGCAGTAAGGTAGGACATATCGCACCAAGCCGCACAGGTCGTGGCCGAGGCAAGAGGAAATGAGGTGATTAGATGGCAAAGAGAAAGCGTCGATTCATGACTCCAAAGGCTGCACGTCGTAAGACCCGTAAGTTGCGTGGTCGTGTCAGCGAGCGTCGTAAGAAGGAATTCTTGTACCGCGGTTTCACTATGGAACAGTTACAGGGAATGCCTCTTTACCCAATCGAAGATGACCCAGATTCACCTGCGGTTGTCAATCTACTTGGAGCAAGGGCTCGCCGTTCCTTCGACCGTGGAATCTCTCAAGAGAACGAGCATCTACGTCAGAGAGTCAAGCGTTCAGATGGCAAGGTTGTCCGAACCCATCGTAGAGATATGGTGATTCTGCCAGAATTCGTCGGTTCAACGATTGGAGTTCACAATGGTCAAGGATATACTGAGATCGATATCAAGCCTGAGATGATTGGGCATTTCTTGGGAGAGTTCGGAATCACCCGAAACTCGGTGACCCACAGTGGACCTGGTGTTGGTGCTACCAAGTCTTCGAAGCACGTACCATTGAAGTGAGGTGAAAATGATGAGTCGCGACCGTTCCAAACCCCAGAAGGGATACTCTCAGTTACTGCAGGGTAGCCGTTTGGTTTCAGCCAGAGCGGTGAATCTCAATTGTCACTCCAAACATTGTTTCGAGATTGCAAGAGCAATTCGCAACAAGACTGCATCTCAAGCATTGGAACTTCTTGAATCGGTCATCCGAATCGAGAGCGACCGCCCCGATATTCACCGCAAAGCAAAGGCGATTCCATTCCGAAGAGGAAACAAGATGCGACATCGCAATAGAGCAGGTCCTCGTTCTCTTGGTCACCGCAAGGGTAAGATTGGACCAGGTCGATACCCGGTGAAAGCAAGTAAGGAATTCATCAAACTCATCAACAGTGCAATGGACAATGCTCGTCATGAGCATGAGGACATTGAACCTGAAGATATGGTCATCACTCACGTGGCGGCTCATCGTGGTGAGGTTAGACAAGGATGGATTCCACGAGCCCGTGGACGTGCCTCTCCAAGCAACTTGACCCAGACCAACTTGGAATTATTCCTTGAGGACCTGAGTGAAGATATTGAGGAAGAGGATGATTTCTGAGGTGATATGATGACAAGACAGCAGAATGTGATCCGCCGAATAATCGACCGAAACGTCGAGCGCCATCTGGTCAAGGAATTCTTGATGAACAACACCAAGAAGGCAGGATTTGGCGGTCTTGACATCCGTAGAACTCCTCAAGGTACCGAGGTCACACTGAAGGCCGAGCGCCCAGGAATGGTCATCGGTCGTAAGGGACGAATAATCAATGAGTTGCAGCGTAGACTCGATGATGAATTCGACATCCAGAACCCACGTCTCAAGGTTGACGAAGTGGAGAAGCCTCAACTCAATGCTCAGATAATGGCAGAGAAGTTGGCCAGTGCTTTGGAGCGTGGCTGGTATTTCCGCAGAGCAGGCCATTCCACTGCCCTCAACATCATGGAGGCTGGAGCAAAGGGTGTCCTGATCATTCTCAATGGAAAGATAACCGGTGCTCGCCACCGTACTCAGAAATTCATTGCTGGCCACATCAAGTATTGTGGTGAGACAGCAATCGAGCATATGGATCGTGGATTCTCTACCGCAGTGAAGAAGCTGGGTACCATCGGCTGCAGCGTCGCTATCATGCGCCCTGGAACCAAGTTGCCTCATGAGATAACTGTCTATGGAAAGGAACAGGTCGCCGTCAATGAAGAAGGCGATATCGAAGTTAATCTGGTGGAGGTGCCCGTATGAGCCACGTCACCAATCGAGACATCGACAACATGAGTGCAGAGGCACGAAAGAGCAGACTCAAGGAGTTGCGAGAAGAAATGTTGCAACTTCAATCAGAAAAGAGCATGGGGGGAACCGCTGCCAATATGGGTGCCTACAAGGCAACTCGTCGCAGCATCGCTCGCATGTTGACTAGAATGCATCAGGAAAGGAAGGAGTGAATTCAGTGGCTGCCATCTGTAATGTCTGTGGTCTACCCGATGAACTGTGCATATGTCAAGAAATAGCCAAGGAACAACAGATAGCATATATTTCAACAGTGAGAAGGAGGTACGGAAAACTGGTTACAATCGTCGAAGGAATCGATGACTCAGCAATTGATATTGACCAGTTAGCAAAGACACTCAAAGCGCGCTGTGCAGCCGGTGGAACCGTCAAAGGACGGACCATCGAATTGCAGGGAGAGCACAAGAAGAAGGCAGCAGAAGTACTCAAGAAAAATGGATATACAGTGGAGGTGAGATGAATGAACGTCAGAAACATGCCATGGCTCGGTCGTAACATCAGTGTTGTCTCTTCCAGTGACCCCACTTTGGTTGGAAACAATGGCCTCATCATCGATGAGACCATGCGAACCATCTTGATCCAGCAAGGAGAACACAAGTTGACCATGGCGAAGAACGTTATCAGATTCACAATCGACGAAGATAAGGATGTCATTGATGGCAGCCTTGTCAAGCAACGGCCCGAGGACCGCATCCATCGAAGATACAGGAAGTGAAAGTATGCGAGATATCGGAGTTGATGTGGACAGGCCCGAAGGGGAATGGGATGGAGATGAGAATTGTCCATTCTATGGTTCTCTAAGGCTACGTGGTCAGATTCTTGAAGGCACTGTAGCCAGTGTTGGAATGCAGCGTACCATCGTCATTGAGCGCCGACACGTTCGAAAGATGGTGAAGTATGAGCGATACGATAAGCGCACTCGTCGCCTTTCTGCTCACTTGCCCAGTTGCATTGGAGATGTCTCTGTTGGAGACCACGTCAAGGTCATGGAATGCAAGCCGCTTTCAAAGACGGTTTCATTCTGCGTAATCGAGAGTACGGAGGAGGATTCAGAATGAAGGGAATCGCTGGAAAGCAGACCCGTGGTCTTCCTACCGCAGCCAAGATGATCTGTGCTGACAACACTGGCGCCAAAATCGTTCAGTTGATCTCGGTCTACAAGATCGGTTCAGTCTTGCGCCGATATCCTTCTGCTGGGGTTGGAGACATGATCAAGGTGAGTGTCAAGAGAGGAACTCCTGATACTCGCCGACAGATGTTCCGTGCAGTAATCATCCGTCAACGTCGTCCATTCCGTAGAGTAGACGGCACATGGGTTCAATTCGAAGACAACGCTGTGGTCATAACAAACGAGCGTGGCGAAGTTCAGGGTTCCGATATCAAGGGCCCAGTTTCAAGGGAGAGCGCAGAACGCTGGCCAAGAATAGCAGCAACTGCCAAGCAGATAATCTGAGGTGAGATGATGGTCAAGAGCAAGAATCCAAACAAGCAGCGCAAGGCTGCTTTCAGTGCCTCACCGCACGTCAAGCGTAAGCGTGTACGTGCACGTCTGCAGAGTAGTGACAACCGCCTTGTTGGGATTCGCAGAGTGACCGTTCGCGTTGGCGACCAGGTCAAGGTTGTAAGAGGAGACTACGGTCATCCCTCGAAAGGCAAGCGTCATGGAGGACCTCGTGGAAACAGCGGTCTTGAGGCCAAGGTCATTCGAGTTGATGCCGATAATTCAAGAATATTCATCGAAGGAGCAACCAGCTCCAAGGCTGATAATAAGGAGGAAGGAGTTCCTATCCATTCCTCCAATGTTGTTGTCACCAAGTTGGATGAAACAGACCCGATGCGAATGAAGCGCATCACTGACAGGAGTTGAATAGCATGGGATCAAG
>CAXRJY010000019.1:0-2624 GCA_964230915.1 Candidatus Poseidoniaceae archaeon
AGACCAAGGCCCCCTCCTGCTGCTGCACCATTGATTGCAGCAACCAAAATCTTGGGAGAACGTCTCATCCGGAGAATAAGTGGGTGCAACATCCCTGTCAAGTCATGTATCAAGGAAGTGATACTACCGTCATCAATTGCATCCTGAAAACCCTGGATATCTGCTCCCGCACTGAAGAACCGACCCTCTCCTGTCAACACTGCTCCACGCACATCATTATCCATCAATACCGAATCTATGGCTTCAACAATATCCTTCATCGATTCTCTTGAGAAGGAATTCGAAGCAGTCTTACCGGTCATCTGGATGATTGCGACTCCATCGTCTGTTGATATCTCGATGGCCATTCAATCATCCCAGATTCACATTGACATTCTTGATACGAGTATAGAAATTCATCGCCTCAGCAGATTGTTCGACCCCGATACCACTTGCCTTCCAACCTGTGAAGGCAGTTTGCGGGAAGGTGATCGGATATTCGTTGATTGAAACCATTCCCGATTTGATATCTCTAGCCATCTTGTGAGCCCTACCAAGGTTCTGGGTCCAAACACCATTGAGGAGACCGAACTCAGTGGCATTGGCCAACTCCAGTGCTTCCTTGTCCTCAGTGAAAGTTGTGACTGCAAGTACTGGGCCGAACAACTCTTCCTTGAACAGAGTATCATCCGCTCCAACTCCCTTGACAATAGTGGGTTCCATGAATGCTCCAGCCTCCAGTTCACCGTCCGGACATCCTCCTCCAGTCACCAGTTCTCCACCTTCTGCCAATCCTTTCTCCAACAGGTCGAGAACTGACTGTCGATGCGATTTGGAAACCAGACTACCGATACGAACACCTTCCGAGAGTCCGGGGCCTACCGGCCACTTGGCCACTTCATCAACAATCAATTGTACCAACTCATCAACGACATCCTCGTGAACAATCAATCTTGAGCCCGCCCAGCACATCTGTCCTGCGTTCATGAAGATGCCAAAACAGACCGCCTTTGCACAATACTTGAGATTCGCATCAGGGAATACCACATTGCACCCTTTTCCTCCCAGTTCAAGTGTCACTGGAGTAAGGTTCTCTGCCGCTTTCTGCATGACTGCCTTGCCAGTCGAAACTCCACCTGTCAGAACTATTCCATCAACTCCCGTAGAACCTGCCAATGCATCACCGATTTCACCTCCTGGACCGGTAATCACCTGCAACACGCCCTTTGGAAGGCCACATTCCTCGATGACACTGCACCAAGCCAACAATGAGATGGGAGTCAAACTGGCTGGCTTGGCAATGACTGTACAACCTGCTGCTAGAGCTGGAGCAATCGAACGAATGGCCAATTGCAGAGGAAAATTCCAGGGAATGATATGTGCGGTCACTCCCAATGGTTGGCGTAGAGTGTAATTCAATCGATTTCCTGGAACGGGAACGGTCTGACCCTCAACCTTGTCTGCCCAGCCAGCAAAATATTCCAATGTCCAGCCAGCATAGCGAATCTCGCCAAGGGCTTCTCGGAAGGTCTTTCCATTGTTCTGAGATTCCAATTTAGCCAGATCCTTTGATGCAGCATATGTTGCTGCAGCCATCTTCTGAAGGATACGTCCTCGTTGCGCGGGGTCCATCAAAGCCCATTCCTTCGAAACCAAAGCCTGTTGCGAAGCACTTACTGCCCTCTCCACATCTACTTCTCCCGCTCGCGGAACTCTACACAATACTGAACCATCTGCGGGATTGTAAACCTCAGTGACTTCACCACTGTCTGCAGAGCACCATTCTCCATCCAACAACATCAACCTGTCATCTGACATGTTGCAGGCCACAACCATCGCCATGAAAGGTCTGTCGCTGCCCCAATCTGAACGAAGGAATTGATAGGCTGGCTCATTAGCGACAACCGAGAAGCATGGCTGAACGCATCGGAATGCATGCCTCGGCGACGGCCGGAATAAACAGACGCCCGCCCCGTTTGGTACTGATTGCAGGGACTACGGGGGTAGGGAAATCAACCGTCTCCGTTGAGACTGCACAACGACTTGGGTTCTCGCGTATCATCTCGACCGATGCCATTCGAGAGGTGATGAGAGCAACTGATCCTGAGCATCGAATCCCAAGATTACATCGTTCCTCATTTGCTTCTGGTGAATCGGGAGACCCCATTCTTGATTGGAAGGACTCTTGTTCCGTGGTAGAAGCTGGAATCGATGCCACAATTTCTAGAGCAAGAAGAGAAGGTATTGACCTGCTGGTTGAAGGTGTCCACTTGATGCCTGACAATCGCTGGCTGGAGGAGTGGCGTGAGAGTGGAGGTTTGGCGATAGGTTTCATCATGAAAATCGAAATTGAGGAACAACATATCTCAATGCTCAAAGAAAGAGACTCAAATTCCTGGAGACGTGCAGATCGGTATATCGCTGCTTTTGATCGAATTCGTTCTATTCAGAAAGGATTGCTCGACCTCAGCGTGATGAAAGGATGGGATACCATGGACCCCAGTCAAATTGCTGATCCCGTAGACCGGATTGAACACTGGTTGGACCTTCAATGGAATGAAACAAGAGGGTTTCGTTGAATACAACCCTACCCATGCTGTCGTATACGATACAGAGGGCCCCCCTTTGAAACACGACATTTGAAA
>CAXRJY010000020.1:0-13896 GCA_964230915.1 Candidatus Poseidoniaceae archaeon
CTCCTGGCGGTGGCCCACCTAGTGGCCCTCCCGGAGATGATGGTCCACCCGGCGGCCCTCCTGGCGGCGGTCCCCCTAGTGGCCCTCCCGGAGATGATGGTCCACCCGGCGGGCCTCCTGGCGGCGGTCCCCCTGGAGACGATGGTCCACCCGGCGGTCCCCCTGGCGGTCCTCCTGGAGATGATGGTCCACCCGGCGCACCACCTTCAACTCCTGATGAACCAGCAAACATTCTACCTGAGACACCTGATACGCCAGTGAAAGTCATCAAGGAACCTCTTCCAATGCCGTCTGACGCAGAGGATTTGGTATCCCAAGCACTTGACATGGTCACTCTTTCTGCTAACAAGATCGAAAACCTTGAAACAGAAATTGAGAGGTTGAGAGGTGCTTTAACAGGCAGTGCAGAAATTATCTCAGAAATAGAAAATCAACCAATGCCCCCAGTGGTTGGCCCAGATTATGTGATTTCAGCACACATTGTATCTGATTTCGTGAGGATAGGTCGCCAATTGCATCGAGAAGGCTTGGTGCATTCAGATGTAGGAGCAGTATCAATATTGAATCCTGATGAAGCAGGCCTCATGCATACTTCAGTAAAAGGAGCAATTTTAGGGCAGATGTCTGAAGATGACATTGCTAGCGGAAGGTTGGGACAAGCTCCGCCTTCAAATGCTCCCGAACAATGGAGGATTCTTGAAGTCCTACTCGCTTCAAAATCATTGGAGACGAGAGGCCCTGCTGCATGTATCCATACTCATCCTCCATATGCAACTGCAATTTCTTGTGAAAAAGATTTGATAGTTCTGAAACCTATTGATGAGGAAGGAATCAAGCATCTTGGAAACATTGTGATAGTTGAACCAGATGAGGGCGATCAAGAAGAATCCCTTCGCCAATTGGCTGAAGCATTGAAACAAGGAAATATGAAGGCGGTTGTAGTAAAGGGCCACGGTGTTTTCTCAACAGGAACAACCTTTGATGAAGCCTGGAGATGGGCTTCAGTAATTGAGCATAGCATGCGAATTTTGATGCATGCAAGACAAGCAAATCTCAAGGTTTAATCAAACTTTGACAGTGCGAAACAAAATTTTTGATAATATCAGTCCCATATTCTGAATCATTCACTTCAGGATGGAATTGTAATCCGAATCGCGTACCCTCGTCATTTTCCATTGCTTGAACAATACACGACGGACTACTGGCAGTAATTGCAAAACCATCTGGTAAGAGATGGACTTCATCATTATGAGACTCCCAAACAACCTGAACTTCCGGAGTCCCTTCAAACAAGATTCCTCCTCCATTCTGTAATTCAATCTGCATTGCTCCAAATTCTGGCTGTGGTGCTTCGCGGGCATCACCACCATAATGGCGAGCCATGAATTGGTGTCCAGCACAGATTCCAAGAATGGGCATATCCAACTCTAGATACTCTCCACACCTTCCAAGCTCTCCAGTAAGCCCAACTCTCGCAGCACCTCCAGATAATAGCAAACCATCCAACTCACGCAACTCATCGATTGGTGTGGTATTTTCAATGATTTTTGAATCAACACCCAAGTATCGTAAAACACGCCACTCACGGTGTGTCCATTGACCTCCATTATCAACAACATCGATAGTCAAGCGATTTTCATCATCCATGATGAAATGCGCGGCATTGCCCACAACCCATGAACATGCCGCAACATCACTCCCGAATTGGCGTAATAGAACATTACTGCCGCGTGAACAGGTTCAAAACAGACGGGCAAGTCGCCGTGCATCGAGGGAGCAATATGGCAGCAGGCGAAGTTGAATACAAATGCACATTCTGTGGGAACATGGAATCTTTCACACCAGACGTGAATGGAATCAGTTGCAAGGGCTGCGGGAGCCGTATTTTCATGAAAGCACGCCGTTCAGGGCACAAAACCCTCGATGCTATTTGATCATCAAAACCCACCTTATCTTTGACCGAACAGGTATTGAGGACGACACATATTCGGCATGCGAGAGCAGTGGCACGCGAGAGGGTTAGCACCGGCACCCCATTTGAACAGGTTGCTGGATTTTCAAGAGCGATTCGCGTAGGTAGAACAGTCCATGTTGCAGGCACCACCGCCACAGATCAGGAAGGACGCGTACTGGCAAAAGGAAATGCTGCTGAGCAAACCAAGATTGTAATTCAAAGAATAGACAGGGCACTCAAAGAAGTCGGAGCCTCGCTTTCAGACATCGTCCAAACTCGGATGTATGTGATCAATGAGAATGATTGCTACAGAGTGATGAAATCACACGGGGAAGTATTCAAAGAAATACGCCCCGCATCTACATTAGTTGTTGTTAGATCATTGGTAGATCCTGAAATGCTGGTTGAGATTGAAGCACTTGCAGTAATTTCGCGTAATCCTTGAAAATCATCTTTCTCAAATCCTTCATGAACCGTGGGCTCCAAGGAGGGGTGAGGAGCATGGCAAGTTGGTTGGAGACTCACGCCCCTCAGCGCTTCGAAGAATTAGCAATTCCAAAAGAAATCAAACATATGATTCAATCAGCGGCAGTTTCAATCAACCTCCCACATCTACTGTTTGCTGGCCCAGCAGGCGTCGGCAAGACTGCCGCAGCCCGTCTCGTCGCAAGGCAGGTACTTGGAGCGGGTTGGAAAAGCACAACACACGTCCTTCAAGCCAAGGACATCAAGAAATCAGCAGGAGCCATGAAAAAATTCGAGGATTTCATTCGTCCAGGTGGTGCAGGTAAAGCGGGTACGTTGGCAGGCACTTCAAGTCTGGATGCATTCGATAGGAACCTATCGACAAATATTGCTTCGGGTCCACCTCCAGCAGGCCAAGAAAATGACATACTTCTTTCAGCACGCCCGCGCGCTCCAGTAGCCCGAATGATCATCATCGAAGATGCCGACCATTTAGGGCCAATAAGACAGGCATATCTCCGTCGAATGATGGAATCAGAAGCACATACTTCGCGTTTCATCTTCACAGCCCGTGCGCCGAGTAGGGTGATAGATGCACTCAGATCAAGATGCCAATCGATACGAATCCCTTCTACCTCTTCCCAAGAAATCGAAAACACGCTCTCCTCAATAGCGATGGCCGAAGGAGTAACTCTAGAGGATGGAATCATTGGAGATATCGTACATATTTCATCTGGTAATCTACGAAAAGGATTGTTTTTGTTGGAAATGATGGTAAGAGGACGGCGTTTTAGTGACAGGGGTTCTTTACATGATATTGTGGCGGCAACCACACTCACTCCAGTTCAACAGATGTTGGAATTGGCATTGAGAGGAAGAGTCCACGAATGGCGTTGGGAATCAGTAGGTGGCGGCAGGAACAAGAAGGTACTGAAAGGAGCAATGGGCAGATTGGATGAATTGATGGGCACCCACGCTTTAGCTTCAGAAGACATCATCGATCAACTACATCAATTATTGACAAAAGGGCGCCTTCTTCTTTCTGAAGGAGCACTAGTTGAATTATTGGATTCCCTTTCAAAATGCGACTCGCGATTACCAAGAAGCATGCATCCAAGATTACAGTTAGAAAATATGTTACATGAGATTTCAGACATCGGACAACGCTGGGCACTCGCAATCAAATGAACCGCGAAAGCCGGGCATTTTGTACGGAAAACTCAGTGTAAGAGCGGGCGCGGCAGGATTCGAACCCGCGGTCCCTGGCTTAGGAGGCCAGTGCATTATCCAGTCTATGCTACACGCCCATCTCCTTCGACCCATGCCTCCATCAAGACGATTGCCCTAGGTATGTTTTGACCGGTGGCCCCATCAAGTATGGCTCACTCGCATTTGACTATGGGCTTTGGCGGAGGACTTTCACCCCCTCCTCTTCCAACTCCATATGCAGAAGAGATTGCGCCGGGAAACACAACTCTCGAACGTGTTGAAGAGATGTTGGAAAAAGCAGAGGTTCAACGTTTGTATTGGGGCCAATTATTCACTTGGTGGCCGATGCGTATTTGGAGAAACGGTTTTGGAATATTGATTGCTATTTTCTCAATGTCTGCAGTATTATTACCTGATTACACTCCTCGATCCACCATATTTGTTCTAATTATATGGTCTACATTGCTGATCATCGCCCTCGGTCCGGCGATTGGAGCATCCGAATGGGCACTTCATGGCGCGGCTTTACACAATCAGCATGCAAAAAGGAGGGGTCGTAATCTACAGGCACAACCTGGCTCAGATAGAATATTGGATTCGTTGAATGATGTGCGTAGAAATAATCTCGTTCACCTGGTCATGGGGCTTTCAGCATTGATGCTGATAGCATTCTCTACCCTCACTCCATTGATGAGTGTTGCATGGAACCTATCTCTTATGTTGGCAATGATTGCCGGAGTTTCCATGGCATTACATATTCAATTCACGTCTGAATCATTAGATTATCTGGAAGATGAGGAACCATTCCTAACGCTCCATGCACCTACTCATTACCCCACTCAGATTCACAGCACATTGAGTGAGGTTGTTGCAACCCACCTTGATCCACTACTGAGGATGCGGTGGGATGCTTGGCGCAAACGCTTGGCAGAATCTCTTAGAACTCAAATTTCAGAAGGGGAAGCCTTGGAGAGGTTGCTTTACTCCGTTCATCTATCACAACAGGGATTGATTCCGAAGAAAGGTTTGAAATCTGAATTATGTGAATTGTATCAGGATGAGATAATTGATTGGATGGAGAGTGAACAAGCCCCGATTACACTCGGGTTGATTCACAGATTGGTTGCCCATGCAAAGGCCTGGCAACCTTCTTTCTTCAATCTCGTAGATCGTCTACAGATGGATATCTTAGACAACGGCGCAGCGATAGTGAATGGAGCCTGGAGAATGGATGCAGAATGCGAATATATCTGCAAAGATGGGCAAGGCAGTCTTTTCATCTTGTTACACAATCAAACCGAAGCCATGAAAAGAGCCAGAATCGATGTTTTCCTAACAGGGGGTTCTCCGGATTCATACATGTTTTCTGTTGAAGTACCTCCATGCCCACCTCCACAAACGCCTCTGCCATTAATCGATGCCAGCGGCGGGGATGACGCAGTAAAGTGGATGGCACAATATCTTGACAGAACAGTGGTATTGTGGCTGAAAGTAACATGGCTACCGAATGAAAGTGGGCTACGCCAGTTATCGGTATCATTGAAGAATCAGGAAGGCGAGGTTGAATTATCCAATATATTGCACACGACCGTCCAAAAAAGAATAGGCGCAGGCGATAGAAGAAGAAGGTCAAGACTGCGTCTTGCTAGACGCTTGGTCAACAAGAGTCAGGGCCTAAACTTGAGATAATCAGCAACGAGGCCAAGCGCGTCGTTTATGGGTCGGTGATGCGTCGGGCGGAATAACGGAGGATTGTCCTTGGAGTCGTGGGATGTCATCGTGGTCGGAAGTGGGCCAGCTGCACTTAGGGCAGTTCTTGCTGCTGATGGAGCAGGAGCACGTGCAATGCTTCTTTCTGAATGCGGCATTGGCAGTTCGGGAACAGCATCATCTGGAGATGCTCTAGCAGCCTCTTTGAAAGAATCCTCTACCAAAGGTCATCGAGATGACACCATCCGTGCAGGAGAGTGGCTCTCGGATCAAGATATTGCATCTTCAAGAACTGCAGCAGCAGCTACCGTTTTGGCTGAATTAGAGCGCTGGGGTGTAATTTTCCGCAGAGATGCAGAAGGTCTCCCACGCTCTTTTGCAGGCCCAGGTCACAGTTCTTCAAGGATTTCCGGGTGTGGGGATGCTACAGCCAGAGAAGTGTTGCAGGCGTTGGAAGATCGGTGTTTGAGAAACAATATTCACAGAAGAGGAGATTGTCTTCCATTGGAATTGGTTGTTGAGGGAGATACAGTTCGCGGATTAGTGATTCTTGATATCACGCAAGGCAGAGTGGACGCACTCCAAGCAAAGACAGTAATTCTTGCTGACAGTGGATTTGAAGGGGCTTGGAATGGTGAACAGACCGGGGGAACCGGTCAGGCTTTGGCTGCTGCAAGTGGAATCGCATTGAGGAACATGGAATTTCAAGCATGGACTCCATTAACAATTTCTGGAACCAATCTATCCTTACCTTTGGGATTGCTAGCTAACGGAGCAAGAATTTTGTCAGCTGCTGGCGAAGAAGTGATTTCGGAATCTACTCTTTCACCTACGGCTATTGCTCAAGCAATGGCTGCAGCAGGAGAAGGGTGTGTCATGGACGCCCGTCAAATGAAGGGTGATTTTGAAACATGGTATGCTAATACCTCAGCATTATTGATTCAGAGAACAGGACTTGACCTTGCAAATGAGATGGTACCTGTTGAGCCTTCAGTATCGGCGATCATTGGAGGGATTCCAATCGATGAACATGGACGTGTAATGCATGGAGAATGGGGTAATTGGATGACGGGTCTCTATGCTGCAGGTGATGCTGCATGTAGCGGCATGCATGGGGCTTCAATCGCATGGGGAAATCGCCTTCTCGATGACATGGTTGGAGGTCTGAATGCAGGCAGCCACGCCGGTGAATGGGCACTTTCTGCAAATTCAGGGGGCGCTCAAGCCCTAGAGGAAGCCAGAGATTCCAAACAGCAGAACCTGGATACCCGCCTAATGGCTGATAGCGAATCTTCTCGCATTGGTTCAATCCGCTCCGCTCTGCAAACCGAATTATCAACCACAATGTCATTGAATAGAGAAGGTGGAGCGTTGCAGACGTCATTGGAGAACCTTGCACAATTATCTGTTGAAGCATCAGAAGCTTCACTTGATGACCAATCATTATTGATGAATACCAATCTATTGGAAGCATTAAGATTGGAAGCAGCGTGTAAATTAGCACATATGGCAACATCATCCGCGTTGAACAGAACAGAATCCAGAGGTGGGCATTCACGAGAAGATCATCCTGAAAGAGATGATGAAAATTGGATGAAACATAGTCTAGTTTCCGGTTCTGGGGATTTCGGTACCCTTCCACTTCGCATGAGTTCTTCTGGGACTTGGATTCTTGCACCAGAAGCCTGAGTATCGGCAGAAATGCCTTGAACCAGCATCTGTTAGCATCATCATGGCTGAGGGCCCTTCTCTATTTTCCCGTATTATCGAGGGAGAAATTCCAGCATCTTTTGTCGCAAAAGGTGAAAATTGGGTGGCATTTTTGGATATCAATCCTCGACGAGAGGGGCACACGTTGGTGGTTCCTCATCAACAAGGACAACATCTTGGTGATTTGACATCGCCTCAACTCTCATCCTTGATGTCAGGAGTGGTTGAGGTACAAAATCGACTTGGGCGCCATTTTGAAACCACAGATTTCAGCATCGTTATCCATGATGGCCCAACTGCAGGTCAAGAGATCCCCCATGTCCATGTTCATGTTATTCCTCGAACACCACAAGATGGGGGCAAGAGCTTACTTTCGATGTGGCCAAACGCACCCACAATCGGCTCAATCGAACCCGATTTTGCAGCATTGTCAAAGTTGGCTACCGAGTTATCAGGGGATGAGTGACCATGGCAGAAGAACCAGTCTCCATGGAAGCAGGTGAAGATGGTGCAGTAGACCACCGCGGCGATGCGTTACCAGTTCTTTCTAAGAGAGCGGCAAACATGAGGTATGATGAATTGATGAAAATATCTGCTCCAAATGAAGATGGAAAAACTCCAGGCTCACCCTTCTTCACTGCGATTGGATATTTCTGGTTGAGGATGACAAACAAGATTCAATTCAAGAATATAATAATCTCAGGAGATGAAAACATCCCATCAGACTCGGGCACTCTTTGTACTGCTTGGCATACAAATGGGGTAATCGACCCCATAGAAATCATGCTTTCTCATCCAAAAAGATTCGTCATTGGAGCCAGACACGATCTTGTTCTACGCCCCGTGCTTGGTTGGTGGTCGAGAAAATTCGCGGTTCAACCAGTCATCAGGAAAGCCGAATTGATCAGGGGCGGTTGCACCGAAGAAGAGGCCTCATATCTGAATGGCAGAAGTTTACGAGCCTTGGCAGATGGAATCTCAGCCGGTTTTGGCAGCGCTCTTTTTCCAGAAGGAACCTCCCATAGTGAATCTCACTTGATACGATTGCGAACTGGGCCGATGAGAACTGTCATCGCTGCTGCAGGAATCAGTGAGGCAAAGGGCAGACCTCGCCCAGTATTGTTACCAGTTGGCTTACATTATCGCGTCAGACATCATTGGCGAACAGATTGTTGGATTGAATATGGCGAACCTTTGGAAATTCCAGATTCTGCAGTCGATGAAGAACTCGTATCCACCCTTAAGGCAGGAGATTGGAGAGAACCTAGAGCAGAAGCAGTTCTTTCTTTGAGAGATTCTCTCAATGAACGCCTAGCTCCAATGACTCCAAGCGCTCCAGATTGGAATACTCATCGGGCCTGGCATATCCTTGGCCATCTTCGCTCACGCGCTGAAGGCACGCCTCCCGCAGATTGGAGAGAAGAGGTGTTGGCTGCAAGGAGGGAAAGAGATAGACAATCTTTGGATGCTGATGATGAACTGATGGCAAAGGCCAACAAGGTTGCAACAACGCTCGATGATAATGGATTGGATGGTAGAGATTTAACCCAAGATGGTGAATTACGAAAAGCATCCCTCGCTCATGGATTGCTTAGAGTATTATTGTTCATCCCGACCATCTTCTTATTCCCGATATTCGTATATTCTTGTGGTATTCAGGCGATATTAGGATACAAGTTCGGCAATGTTACTGATGAAGGCCTCGATGCGAGAACGACCTTCCAATTCTTATTCGCTATGTTTGGCTCATTCTTGTTTTTCCCACCACTCGCAATAATACTGATCTTATTGATTCATTTCTTGAATCCAATACCTTGGTCAGAAATTCCCGGTATGGAAGTTGTTGTAGATTGGTTAATTCTTCAAGTGGTGTTGGAATTCATCACCATCCTGTTTCTATTCTGGC
This sequence comes from Candidatus Poseidoniaceae archaeon, assembly GCA_964230915.1. Lineage (GTDB taxonomy): Archaea > Thermoplasmatota > Poseidoniia > Poseidoniales > Poseidoniaceae > UBA226. The sequence goes on from CAXRJY010000020.1 coordinate 8,955, forward strand.
TTTCAGCAAAATTCACAGTTTCTGGTTGTGATACGTATTTCGCCGCAATAAAGGCCCGCAAGAGGGCAATATTGAGAAAATCTCCAGCCGGTGCAGAATTGAAGAAATTGACAAATGAGATAATTTCAGGATTTTCTTGATGCACACCCTCCATTCGTCGGTTTCATGTAGCACGCCCCTTTCGCATAAGTATGACTTCTGATGACCTCATTCAGAACATCCAGTCTTGGTTGGAGGAGGAGGGCCTTTCCCCCAAGGCACAGGATGATGAAAGGACAGAGGGGCATTGGTTACTCCGCTACCCACCTGGTCCACATGGGCATATGTTTGCAGTAGTCAAGCCAAAAGGCAGAGATTTGGTAGCAGTTTCCAGTTTCACTCGAGTTGACCTCGGCCAACAACAAGAGATGACACTTCACATCAAAGAAGATCTTGAGTCTTGGATGGAATGGTTACATGATATGCGCTTGACTTTGACAGGCTCTGGAGTGGATTGGGCAATTCATGTAGGAAGTGCGGGAGATTCAGGTACTGGCCCATTACAGGCATTCAATGTCAGTTTACCGATATGGCTTGATGGGTTGAACAAGAATGAATTGATGCAAAGCATGCGTAGACTTTGGTTGGCGAAATTGGCACTTATCCATGACATCAAGCACCATCATGGACCCGGTATCGGTAAACCAGGTCCGGTCGATGATATTGAAAAGAAGCGGAAAAAATCATCGTCAAAAAGTAAAACTGGTGAGCAGGTTGAAACTGATGAATCAGGCAGTTTCGGCTCAGGATTTGACCCATCTGAGTGGGTTTGAGATTGTTTCCATTAGTCAATATTATCCAATGATACAATTCTACCACAAATGACACGTAAGGGACGCGGTTAAGTAAGAAGAGTTAGACCACCTTTTTGTTCGAATTGGACTGGTGACGCCTATGGGAAGAATACTACAATCATGCACGCTTGTGACTTTAATGCTAGCATCAATATTTGTTTCAATGATACCTACCCCCGAAGCAGAGGCTTCGTTGGTTGTAGTTACTGAGCCTGTACAACTTGTTGATGATGGAGCAAATAATCGAATGGTAGCAATGGATGCTGATTCACAAGGCAATATCCACGCAGTATACAGTCAGAACACTCGCCAGATGTATTACACGATGTTGGATCCGCGTAGCCAGACTCTCATAGCTCCGACACAAATCTCCAATAATGGAGGGGCAAAAAGTTGGCATCCTGATTTAGCAGTTGATAGTATGGACAGAGTCCACATCGTTTGGGCCGATAAGTCTGGGCAGCATTCGATTGTATATACTGTTTTGAATCCATGGAATGACGATCAAGATGGAACAGCAACAGATGATGGAACCTTGACCCTGATTGAAGATACGATTGTCTCTCAACGCGCTCATAACAGAGATTGGCCAAGTATCGCCATAGATAGCCGTGACAATGTTCACATCGCTTGGGAAGATTCCTATGATCAGTTGGGCAGATTCTATCAACAGCCTCAGATATACTATGCAATGCTTGAACCTGATTATGCACAACAAGCAGCCATTACTGTTTATGATGATACATTGTTGACTCCAATTATAGGCCACAAAGGACATCCAGACATTGTTGTGGATGCTGATGACTTTGTTCAGATAGCATGGGACGATACGCGAGGAGGAAAGGTCGAACTCACCTTTGTCATCGATACCTCAGGTTCGATGTACTCAGAGTGGGCAGATGTCTGTACAGTCATTTACGGCGGAACATTCAGTTCAGGTGGATACAGTTTCATGGGATTGAAACCGATGCTCGAGCAGGCTAACATGACTGTGTTTGAGACACTTTACGGACTTGGAAATTACTTGCCCGGTGCCGCCAGTACTGGAAATTGTGCGGGCCATAACATGAATGCTGGTCCACGCACCACTCCACTTGGACAGACTCCAGGAGATGACAGCGGAGGAATCAGGAAACTACCTAACACGATTTACAATGGCGGAACATACTCGGGATATTCGGGTGAAGATTGGGGCCCAGGTTCCAACTGGGCTTGCTTGTCTTGGATGGACAGCAGCAACAACGTGCCTGGAAACCCGGCAACCGCTGCTGATCACAAGTGGAACCCTAACGCTACCAAGATAGTAATCCCAATCTCTGACGAAGGACCAAAAGATGGAGACCCTGCAGGGCAATCTGATGATCACGCATCCATTACTGAAGCACACGACAGTTGTGTAAGAGCAGGCGTAATTCCAGTAGGTATGTATGGCCAGAGCTGGGGCGGAGCATCTACAGTACAATCTCATTTCAAGGACCTTGCACAATGTCCTGATGGAGTTCAAGGAACACACTCGAGAAACTGTCCTGGAACCACAGTATCAAACAGCGATGCTGGGGGGCAGGTCTACGAATTCCCATCTTCAGGCAGTGGAGCAGCTCAGATGGCACTACTCGTTGAAGCAATGGTTTACATTTCAACCAACAATTCCAGAGAGATTTACATGACTGTTCTTGACCCTTACAATTCGGATACAGGAATGGACTCCAGCGGATTCACCTATGGGCTGAGCGGAACAACAACAACTGGTGGTGGTTATTACGAGGACATTGGCGGCCTGGTCGCAGTCAATGACACTAGAATCACCATTGATGACGCATATTCATTCCACCCTTCCATTGGAGTGGATATGGATGGGAACACCCACATCGCTTGGATGGATGGTCGTGATTACGGTTTCGAAAAAGATGTATCTTACGAGGTATACTACACCAAACTTCGATTGCGCGGAGCCGGGGATTGGGATGGAGTTCCAGGTGGTTTGTCCACATACGCTATCAAGAAGATAGAAGACACTCCAATTTCAAATGTTGAAGGTAAGGCAGCATTGCCTCAAAACAACAAGTTCGCCGCTAACAGTATGTATCCTGAATTGCTGACTGATGATCAGAATCAGGTCCACATTGCTTGGCTCGATTATTGGAATACTAGCGCACAGGAGGAGATACACTATGTCCGCCTCAATGAGACATCACTGACCGGCCCTGGTGAAATTGCTCTTGACCCTTGGGATTCTGTCGTTGTCACAAGTTGGCAATCAAACAAGTTAGGCCCTAGTTCACCTAAATGGCCCGGACTTGGACAACCTCCTGCCTTTGCCAATGACCTTGGTAGCGGAGCCCATCTAGCATGGACAGATACCAACAAGTGTGGAGAAGAAGGTAACAACAACATGTTTACCATCTGCTATACCCATATTCTCACTGGACAGGTAGATATCGAATTCGATGAAGGGGAGACCTACTATCACGTGATTGAACCCGGAGAGCAGACAATCTACAATCTAACTCTGAACAACACCACACCAGGTCCGACAGATCTTGTTGCAGATACATATTCCCTGAACCTATCTGATATCCCTGCCAATTGGTCAGCCACGCTGTATTTCTCGAACAATCATACAGCCATCTTCCCAACCACCCCGATATTCTTGCTTGGAGGAGATAGCGCGCGCTTCTACTTACGAGTAAGAGCCCCATCCATCTATCAGGCAAATGAAGATGAATTAGCAGAGATAAGTGTCATTGCAACCAGTCACAAAGATCCAGCAATACGTTCTGACAGGATGACATTGACTTTAATGGACGTAGTTCACGGAATAAATCTTGATACCAGTCACAGAATGGCTGATGTTGAACAAGGCCAAACAGCGATATTCTCAATCACGATTACGAATACGGGCAATGTTCACGATTCATTCGCATTCTATGATCCCGCGAGCCTTGAAGGCCAGCAGGAATGGTTACTACCATTCGGATGGCAAGTTGAATTCCCACTCGAGGTTGAATTGGACCCAGGGCAATCTACTACCAAGAACTTGAAGGTCAGTATTCCAACAACTCAAGAACCGGGCACTTTCGTGTTATATGTCAAGGGATGGTCAGTTGGTGAACCGATCAAGAGTATTTCTCAAGGGACGTATGATGTTCTTGAATTATGGATCAATGTGAGTATCAGGTCTACTGGTAACATCGTCTTTGAGATATTTGATACAATGGATTATGTTTTACCAGGCGAGTGTGCATTGTATGAGATTGCAGTGACCAAGCACTTTGCAGATGGTTGGTTGGTCTTCACCACACCAGGTGCACCTGCGGCAATGCCGGAAGGTAGCGATATAGCCACATGGGCACAGGAGCATTGGACAGTAGAGTTAGATTTCAGCGAAGCTCCAGCAGACCCTGATGGAGATGGGAAGCGAAGATTCACCATGGATACCAGATACAAGGTCAAGGTGAGTGTTTGTGCGCCTACTAATGCAAGTGCAGGATTGGGTCCAGCAGTGACTATCAAAGCACACCTAGATGGACATGCAAGAGTTTCAGATTCAGTGATACTTTCGACTAACGTCATCCATGTGTATGATCTCAATATTGTGACTATGGATGAAGAGATTGCAGACCCCGCTTCACCGACACTCGATGTCAATCCGGGAGAGGACCGAATAATCACTGTTCGGACCACTAACGAAGGGAACGGCCCCGACCGATATGACATGCGATTAGCAAGAGTCACGCAAGTTGGAGGTGACGATGTTCTATGGGATGTTGAAGTACCCAGAAACCTATTGCAGGAATTGGAGCGCGGAACTTCTCAAGAACTCGATATCGGAATCCACATTCCACAGAAGGTTGGAATGGGTGAATACAAGATAGTGATAGAAGTGTATAGCGAGGAAGCATACCCACAAACGGGGCCATCTTCAACGAAACTCAGAGACACATTGGTCATCACAGTGAATGTCTTGGAATTCCACGATATGCAGATATCAATGGATCCTACCATAGATACTGATGTCAAGACAGCAGCGCCAGGGCAGATTATTGATTTTACAGTCAATATCACCAATGCTGGAAATGTTGAGGACACACCAGCGCTACACAATCATA
>CAXRJY010000021.1:0-15327 GCA_964230915.1 Candidatus Poseidoniaceae archaeon
TCGGCTGGAAGTGGCACTGTTTCAGTTTCCTTGGCAACACTGGCCGCCAATGGCAATGGGCAGAATACTGGGGATTCATGGGGAACAACCACTCATTCGATTACTGAAACGGTAGTAGCCAATGATGCTCCTTCAGTAAGCCAAGTTGAGATCACACCAAGTTCTACAGCCAAGGTAAATGAAAGCCTGGTGCTCTCCTACACTTACTTTGATTCAGATGGAGACTCAGAATCTGGCACTCAGATTCAATGGAAACGTAATGGTGGAAGCGCAGTATCTCAGTATGATGGTATGACTACATTGCCATCGTCAGCCACTTCAGTTGGAGATAGTTGGGTAGCCACTGTAAAACCAAGTGACGGTAAGGATTACGGAACAATGGTTGAAAGTGCTGCAGTTTCAATTCAAGATATTGATTCAGATGGCGACGGCACTCTGGATGGTGATGATGCATTCCCAAACGATTCCACTGAGACTACTGATTCAGATGGTGATGGAGTTGGCGATAATTCTGATGCATTCCCAAACGATTCCACCGAGACTACTGATTCAGATGGTGATGGAGTAGGTGATAACTCCGATGCTTTCCCTAACGATTCCACTGAAACTACAGACTCAGATTTTGCTGGAGTAGGTGATACCTCCGATGCTTTCCCTAATGATTCAACCGAGACTACAGATTCAGATGGCGACGGTGTCGGGGATAATGGCGATGCATTTCCAAACGATGCTACTGAGACGATGGATCTAGATGGCGACGGAGTCGGGGACAATGCCGATGCATTCCCCGCTGACTCCAGTGAAACACTTGATTCTGATTTAGACGGTGTTGGGGACAATGCCGATGCTTTCCCAGATAATGCCAGTGAGACGATGGATACAGACTCAGATGGCGTTGGAGACAATTCAGACGCCTTCCCACTGAACCCTTTCGAAACGTTGGATTCTGATGGTGACGGTGTAGGGGATAACGCAGATGACTTACCATTCGATGCAAATGAGACGATTGATTCGGATTCCGATGGAGTAGGAGATAATTCTGATGCTTTCCCTGATGATTCGGATGAATCGATGGATTCCGATGGAGATGGAGTAGGAGACAATGCAGATGCGTTGCCACTGAATGCCAATGAGACCATGGATTCAGATCTTGATGGAGTTGGAGATAACTCGGATCTATTCCCGAATGATGCGAACGAATCCATGGATTCAGATGCTGATGGTGTTGGGGATAACGCGGACGCCTTCCCAAATGACGCAGAAGAGACGCTTGACAGCGATGGAGACGGCGTCGGAGACAATGCACAACTCGCTGCGGAACAGAAGGCTGCTGCAGATTCTGCTGCAGCTGAAGATTCAAACACTACGATGTTCGTTATCATCGGGGGGATCATCGTACTTGCTCTTGGAGCAGCAATGTTCACCATGAGGAAGCGAACCAACCCATTGACAGAATCAGAACCTCTTTTCAATCAAACAATGATGGTAGAAACTTCTGCACCGATGGCGCAACATGTGCCAATGCCAATTCCTGCAGTTCAACCAACTGTTGTGAATCAATGGACCGATGAAGCTGGGCACACCTGGCGTTCGATGAGTGACGGCAGCACATTTTGGTGGAGCGGTGTTGAGTGGCAGAAGCGATGAGAGAATTGCTGCCAACATTGAAGGCAATAATTGCATTCGAGAAAGTATGTCCACTGATTGGAAACGCGCCATGATGTTGACGATTCTGATATCTTTGCTCAGTGTAGCACCTTTGATAGAAGCCAATTCAAATGGTAAACACAACTCCAGCAGCGGCTGCAGCTGTCATAGTAGCGGTTCGACAACCCCAACTCATGATTTTCCATCCTCATACACTCCTGGCCAATTATATTCAATCACTATTGGAATGACTGGAGGTGTATCAGGAACACAAGGCGGCTTCTCTCTAAGTGTGAGTTCAGGTACTCTTTCAAATGCTGGAACAAATGCCAAGATTCAGGGGAGCAGTGCTACGCACAGCAATTCGAATAGCCGTACTTGGACGCTTGATTGGACGGCCCCAACATCTGGTACTGGTTCTGTCAGCGTTGGCCTTGCAGTGAATGCTGTGGATGGAGATTCTGCCAAAACAGGAGATCAGTATGGTTCCACAACCCATACGATAACAGAAACGGTATTGGAGAACACAGCACCTACGGCAAGCTCCTTGGATATCTCACCAAACAGTCCCGGAACTTTGGATGACCTAGTTGCATCATACACATACTTCGATGCAGATGGCGATTCTGAAAGTGGTTCAGAGGTTAGATGGACGAAGGGAGGAGTTTCTCAACCAACATGGGATGATGTAACTACGGTACCTGCTTCTGCAACCAGTAAAGGTGACTCGTGGTCATTTTCAGTTTCACCTAGTGATGGAGAAGATGTTGGGACTGAAATGGCGCTTTCTGCCGCAGTGGTTGTGGTAAACACGGCTCCAGAAGTTGATGACGCAACCATCACCCCAAGTGATGCGGATGAGAGTGATGAATTGGTAGCAGATTTCTCCTTCAGTGATGCTGATGATGACGCAGTCAGTGCAGAGAGTATCAGTTGGTACTTGAACGGCGCCCTAGTTTCAGAACTCTCCAATTCCACCACAGTATCTTCCCTTGCCACACGTTCTGGTGACCAATGGCATTACGTCATTACTCCCTTTGATGGCGAAGATTCCGGCCCCCCTACGAATTCAACCATTCTCATGATCGATTCATCCAATGTCGAACCGATTGCTCAGAACCCGATTTTGAGTGCTGAAGGAACAGTAGATACCAATTCTCCATTGATTGCAACTTGGACATTCTTCGATTCAGACGGTCATGGTCAAACTTCGTCTCAAATAGAGTGGTTTGAAACAGGCTCTCACGTTCCAATCCATGATGATGAAAATCCACTGCCTAGCAGTGCTACCAACAAAGGTGAGATCTGGTCATTCAGAGTACGGGTCAATGATGGTATGACATGGAGTGAGTGGTCTGATTCGAATGAATTGACAATTGGAAATGCTGCGCCACTTGCCACCTCGGTCACGATATTACCTCTTGAACCGACTTCAAGTGATGACCTACACTTGACATGGGAATATTTCGATGCTGACGGAGATGCTGAATCGTCGGCATTTGTAGAATGGTTTGTGGATGGAGTGAATATTGGTGCACATTCTGGTAAGACCACGATTTCAGCGCACGATATCAACAGAGGTGAAAACTGGACTGCTAGCATTATCCCGAGTGACGGAACCGACCAAGGAGAACAAGTTGTCAGTGAAGGCGTCATGGTGCTGAATTCTGCCCCAGTGCTGGTTTCATTGTCATTGACGCCGGAAAATGCATCATCATTGGATGATTTGAGTTATTCACTCAACGTTTCAGATCCTGATGGAGATACGCCATTCATTACAAGTGTTGTTTGGTACCAAGAATCCTCTCCGGCGTATGTTGCAGGAGATATATTGCCTGCTGAACAGACGTCTGTTGGTGAGTTGTGGTCAGTTGAATTACGAATTGAGGATGGCCAGGGAGGACTCTCAACTTTCATGAGTGAACAGATGGAAATAGAGAATCTCAAACCTGTTGTATCAATTTCAGTTTTGCCAGGGCAGGCTTGGGCAGGAGTTGAATTGACCTTGTCAGGACTTGATTCAGTAGATCCTGATGGCATGGTTCGCGCTTGGTATTGGAATGTTAACGGCAGTGAATATGAGGGCTCAGAAGTCACTGTTGGCCCATTCACCTCTCCGGTCAACGCTACTTTGACAGTGATTGATGACGAAGCGAGTCAGAGCAGCGTAACCATTGTTTTGGCACAGGAAGCCGCTCCACAGATTTCCGGATTTTCAGTCAGTGCTTCTGGAAGTGAAGTTTCCTTATCGTGGACAGAATCCCAAGGAGCAAATGTCACTTACAAGGTTTTCAGGTCATTTACAGAGATAACCTCAGATTCAGATTATGCATCATTGGAATTTGTTGAGGAGGTCAACACCACTTCTTGGAATGGGAAGTCATTGGTTGCAGGCGAGATGCATTATGCGGTCGTTGTCAGCATCGATGGAGAAGAATCGATGCTGTTCAGTGAATCAACTTCTTCCTCGGTAATCATCAAAGCACCAGCCATTGACCTTGATTCCCATCCTTCGCATGCTGGTGGCGGAATTATTCTGATGATCTTGATGCTATTGGCAGCAGCAGCAGTAGTGGCTTTGGCAGTAATGGAAAAGATGACAGGAGGCGACTCTTGATGCGCCCTTCTAGATTCCTTCTTGTGCTGTTATGTGCGGTGACACTACTTGTTTCACCCAGCCTTGCTAAACCAGGGGGGCAAGGTGACGCTGACCGTGATTTTTCTTGTGCAGATTCCTGCCACGTGGGTGAATCAGGAGGGCAATCATCTGCCACCATCCTCATTGAATTAGACAGGGACAGAGTATTCACGGGCCAAACGATTTCAATTTCCGTCAAGGTTAGTGGAATGGAATTGTCAAAGAAAGGAATTGTCGGAGTGTTCTTGATCAGTCCTGTTTCAAATGGAGTGGGAAAATCCATTGAACAATCAGGCTGGACAGTTGTTCAAGACCCGAATGGTGGAAGTAATAATTTCGTGGAGAAGCCGGTACTTTCTGCTTCACAGGGAGCCACCTTCACATGGATTGTAAGAGCACCTTCTGAAACGGGACTAACTAATGTTGATGCAGCGATACACCACGGTGCAGACCCGAATCCCGACGATATCGCATTCCAAGCAACATCTGGTCAGCCTCTATCTATCGAGATAGAACCTATGCCCGAAAACCTACCTCGACTATCTGAGGGTTGGGAACCGGTATCGAGTAGAATGATTGGAGAGCCGTTGACCATTTCTCTAGATACTGAAGATACTGATGATGTGGTGGTGGAATGGAGGATGGGGGACTCTGGTAGTATTCAGAACGCTGAGGTTTCCGAAGGCACTCTTGGAAAGTGGTCATTCACTCTTCCTGCCACCACAGATGAGGCCAATCTTTCATGGAGAGCAAAGATGAGTAATCCAGCATTGGAAGAGACCACACCGTGGTTCACACTCAACTCCAACGCTCCAGGATATGATATCGATGAGGTAGCATTGGTTATGCAATCACTTGCATTTGGATTGCTTGTTGCAGCCATGGTTATCGCTTTTCAACGGCGCTTGGCATCATCTACAAATTCTCCAGAATTGGCCAAACTGGCCGCAGAGCATCCTGATGTGACGGATTCAGACGAAAGCACATCAGATTACGGAGGTGAATTGTCATGATCAGTGCGGGGACACTCCATGTTGTCGCTACAGAATTAGCGATTGGGAATATCGCACTTGCTGGTGCTACTATCATGCTAAGGTTATTCCTGGCACTCAAGGAAGAGATTCCATCCAAATTGGCCATTATTTTGGATAACGCATCTATGGTTGCAGCAATCGCTGGGTTGGCTGCCCTCCCTCTTGCGATTTTCACAGGTGTTGCTGCGGCACCTGGAGATGGATTGGATGACCCGTTGTTGTTCAACAAGATGATTCTCTCTTGCATTGCAATCGGGTTGTGGGGTGCATGGTTACATGGTAGATTGACCATGGGTCCAAAACTATGGCAGACACGTCCAATGGCATGGACTCAGGGCTTGATTGGAATGGCTGCATGTGGTTGTGTTTTGACAGTTGCAACACTCGGAGGAAAATTCTCGAGGGGAGAGTCATTGATGGGCCCCTTTTCAAAACCATTAGAATATTCAATTGCCATGGGAACTGCAAGTGCAGCATTGACTCTTATTGCGGCAGCATTTGCTTTGGCCAGTGTCTTATGGATGATGCCCAAGCCTGAGAAGATTGAATGATGCCTTTTTTGGATGACGAATCAACCATAAAGCATTGAATTTGTTGCTGAACCTTCACCGCCGTCGCCATCGGAGGGGATCAGTTGGGTTGCCATCATCGCATTCAGTTGTTCTTCTAGCCGCTCGGCCTCTTCTAGAAGAGGCTCATGATCCAGTTCTATTGATGGAAGAAGCACATTGAGATGTTCAATCAATTTTGAAGCGGCTCTTGCGTCTGGAAATCGCGGGTCGGCTTCAACCAAAATCGACAACAAGTCAAGCCCGCGCCTCCTACCTTCTCCTAACAAGGCACCACTCATTCCACGCAATACCCCATGTTCAAGCATCGGAATCCCCATTTTTCCAAGAACCTCTCTCATGTGCAGAGTTGCACCGACTCCAAGGACATCGATATCTGCAGTATCCTCGTAATCGATCACAGGGTCCTGCTCACTGTTAGGTCCTCCATCCAAGCCCTTTCTAGGAAAGGCATCAACCAATACTCCTGCTCCAATCTTTGCACTCTTCGACCATTCAAACATCGCTTCCACCAATTCAAACACTAGTCGTTCTGGTACTTGCATTTCACTCATCAATAGAATCAATGTGTCACATTCTCCCATGTTACACTGTGGCTCTCCAGCATAGATTCGAATCGGCGGTAATGGCGCTCCGTCCTGTATCAAACACAATGCCGGCAATCTTGCATCGCGCACTCCACCGACAAATTTCAACTCAAGCTTTTCAATCAGGAAATGGGCGACAATACTGCCAACCATTCCTACGCTGGGAAAACAACTGACCACCAGCGCTCCTTCAGTGTTCACAGTTGGGCTGATTTTGACAATCGGTCGGCTGCTCATGCTCTTCGAGCATGGCAGGGGTTCATCACTATTGACGTGTTCCCGTCATATGGGACTTGGCTTGAGCGGGGAAAAGAGACAACACAGCCTTTCACCATCGGCTTGGAATCGCTGGGAGAATTGTCCGCGTCAATATTGGCTATCTCGTCAACGTTTGCCTCGAAAGACCGGAATGGCAGCCAGCCTTGGAACTGCAGTACATGCTTCGATAGAGGACATAGTTCAGATGGACCTTTCTGGAATGGAGGATTCAGAAGTAGGTTGGCTTCCACATTCGGCTGAACAACGTCTCAAGGCACGTTGGGATGAGGAACGAGAAATTTTTGAGAATACACCTCGAAGAGGAGATTGGAAGGAGAAACAATACTCCAAAGCCCGAAAACAGCAAGCAGGGGCATTGGAATTGTTGCTATCTCATGCAGGAGTCCCTTCCTTACAGCCTGCAAGAGTGACAGTTGCTCTATGGAAAAGAGTCATGTCTCTTGTTCTTGCAGCAGAAGGAGAGTTACGGACAAAGGATGGCAAATTGATGGGGATCTTGGATTTGTTATTGGCTGATATCGATGCAAGCGGAGCAGTCACTGGATGGGTTGTTGCCGATCTAAAGACTGGAAAACCACCATCGCCAGAATTGAAACCGGAGGTGAGACGGCAATTATTGCTCTATCGAGATATTCTGGTGGACAATAATCCGAACCCTCCTCCCATTCGAACTGAGGGATGGTATACGGACAACAGTAGAGCATATTCTGCAGAAGGAGAACCAGTCATTGAGAAAGCGTATGAGGCATGGGAGGCTACTCAGCCCAGCACCACTCCACTTCCTCCGAACCCTGGGCAATCTTCTTGTGGGGGTTTTTGTGATTGGAAAGCCTGGTGTCCACATTGGTGGACATGGCGAAAAGAGGCTGGCAATCTTCACGTTGGAGATTTCATAGATGCCGTGGTTCTGATTCACGCATTTGATTCAAATTCGGGAGCAGCATCTATTGAATTATGTGAACCGGCTGATAATACAGGTAGGCCAATGCCGTCTGGGAGAACTATTCCTGCTAATTTCAGAGGTCGAGGTGCGGTGATGTTGAATTCTTTGCTTGCTGATGGGCATCAAGGGCCGGTCTACCTTGGGAGTGTATTGACCAATGCTCAGGCTTGGCAAATAGGCTCTTGGTGCGACGTATTACCGTGGAGCCCGATTCCAGATTCAGGAAGAGCGTAGATTGGATACGTGGTCTTTCACTTTCTTTCTTGCTTCGTCATCCAGCAGTGATGCTGGAGAAATCAACCAATTGATGTAACCAGAATCTGTTTTCATGACCGCTTTCAGTGTTGATGCCCTATGCCTTCCAAAAGCCAGAACCAAGGACTCTCCATCTCTTCTAATGCGGCCCTCTCTATCCAATGGTTCAAGATCATTCAATCCGGGTCCGAGATTCTCTGAACCACTTTGTCCACTTCCTCCAACCAACCACTGTTCAATGTCTTCCACTTTCCTTCGGAAGTGTGAGGGGTGGTCTTTCATCAGTTTCCACAATAGCAGCAAAGTGGCTGCCGCATCTGCAGCCGCAGTATGGGCATTGATCAATTCAATACTGTATTTTTCGCATAAGGCTCCAAGATTGTGAGGGCGTGGGAGTTTCAGACGTCTTACAACTTCCAGAGTATCAATTATTGCAGTTGGTACAGGAGGACGTCTTCCTATTCTCAGAAACTCATTGTCAATGAACTCCAGATCGAAACGGCGCACATTGTGTCCAACGATAACGGACCCATCTATCATCTCGTGAATCAAATCCGCATGCGCATCGAACGCCGGTAATCCAGAAACATCAGAGTTGAAAATTCCATGAATATTGGAAGTCTCGTATGGAATTGCTCTTTGCGGATTCACCAATTCTTCAATCTTGACTTCAGAACCTTCAGATTCGGAGCCAATGAATGCAAATTGAACGATTTTGTCGCGTTTTGCATCGACCCCAGTCGTCTCAAGGTCCATGGCAAGAACCGTATATCCCTCAAAGCAGTCGTGAGCCACGCTCTCGGCTGATGGTCATGGCACAATAATGTTGCATGAAGACAACCAGATGAGGACAACGCCTTTGGAAGGGACCATCACTCGCGGAAACGGGGAGAGCATGGGGTTGAAGGAATGGTGGAAGGGATTGTGGAGCCCAGAAATGGAGCAAGAAGAGCCATCTTTCGAAGATGTTGAAGCTGAAACAGAGAAGGAATTAGAAGAACGATATTCAGATTCCATGGCTGAGGATTTAGCCGCAGCATTCGATGATCTTGATGATGAGGAAGAAACACCTCTGGAAGAAATAGAAGCCGTTGATGTCTCTCCTCAGATAGATATCGGCGATGCTTCTGCTGATGATTTATTGGAAGAAGAGGAATTAGTCTCTCACTATGATGTCGATGTTGCTGATGAGATAGATGTTGATAAGGCAGATTCTCATTTCAGTTCAGCCCAGATCGAGGGAGACATCTCCATCGCAGTAGAGGAAGAATGAGTTGGGCACAGCACCTATGTTCAAACCATCACGCGTCACCCTGAAAAGTGTCAACTCACCCCCTCGGTTATGGTGAGCCCTGTGGGAGGCAGAAAGTCACTACTTTCACCTAGTGTTCTCGCATTTCTAATCGTCCTTGCACCAATGTTGAGTGGTTGTATTTCACTTGGTGATGATGACCTTCCTAAACCATCAGCAGATCTTGAGGCCTGGCCTACTAGCATCCAACAAGGAGACATGGTGACTTTTGATGCCCGTTCTTCAGATACTATGGAGGGAATTATCACCAATTTCATCTGGGATTTTGGTGATGGGATGAGCATAGAGACTTTGGTCGGTTTAACTTCGCACAAGTATGGAGATTGGGGAACCTATGATGCTAAGGTAACTGTTGAGAATGACAAAGGCGGAACTGATTCTGAAACAGTTCAAATCAGCGTTAATGGAGCGCCCGAATTGCTACTAAACATTCCTGAACAAGTGAAGGCTGGTGACATTGCAGTTCTTGATGCAAGTTCTTCTTTTGACCCAGAAGGTGAGGAAATTGAATTCTCATGGGATTCAGATTGGTCTCAGGATAGCGATGGAGATGGCGATGCGAAGAATGATGTTGATTTCACATCGTCTCAGATAGAGATTCCAACTTCTAACAGTAGAGAAATACTTGGCAGTGTATCGATTTCAGATCCTGACGGCGGCATCTCAACCACTTCGTGGGCGATTGAGGTATTGTCTCGGCAATTCATGGTAGAATGGACTGAGAGGACATTTGAATACGAATGGAACGGCTCTTTAGAGGAAGGAGAGACTTGGACACAGAACCATTTCCCCGGTGAAGAAGGGTTGCTGATTTCCGTTCATGGTATTCTGGAATTAGAGAGAGATCTCATTGAACCCCAAGATAATTTCACCTTGATAGTGAATGTTCCTCAAGCATCGTGGAGCGAATCTGCTCAAACAACATCATCTTCGAATTTCACAAATAATGAAAGTGCAAAAGCGGAATTGGAAAGAGAGCAATTGAATCCAATTCGGAATGATTCTGAAATTTCATCTGATACCGAGGAAGCACTTTTGGCATTGTTATTGAATTCAAGCACCAACGGATTTGGTCAAGGAGAATGGATTTGGTCAATTTCTGCAGATAAAGCAGATCCAGACGCTTTCATGGATATCGGACCAGACCCAGATATTGGAAATGATTGGACATTGACCGTTACCTTCGTGGTGATGGTTCCAACATTGACAGAGATTGCTCAATAAGGATCAATTGAATTCTATGGGCAAGGTAGTCTTCCATCTCGACTCAGCGAGCTTCTTCGCTTTTCCATCTGCGATGATTGGATGAATATGAGTCAATCTTCCATGCATTCCTTCGACGATGAATTTGACTCTAAGTTCCGCAGAACGGTCCCGTTCAGCCAACAGCAACATCTCCTCTTCAAGTTCGGTTGAAGCCAGTTCACTTCCATCGTTTCCACTACTGATGGTCAATCGCCCATCGCTCAATGAAAGCCTTGGTACGAAATCAAAATCGTTTGGACCATCCATCAATGCATCGGTATCAATGACAAGACCATCACGGCTCTGAACCTTGTTGATTGTAATAGAGGACACCATGTCGACACCACTCCCCAGAAGGGTTCACTTCAAGGCTTTTCCCGCGCGGTCCACCGCCAATATTCAGCGAATGAATGAATGGGCATACCTTGGGACCTCCCAAGTCCATTTCATAAGGGTAGGATGTTGTTTTCTGAATATGTCGCCCAAACATGGAATAGGTAGTCAAAAAAGAGCAAGAAATGAAAGATTGAGAGATGAGATTGTTGAGTATGTCCAAGAGAATGAACCTTGCACGGCTCAGCAGATTGTGGCTTGGCTGACAATAGACCGGAAAATGCGCAATCATGGATTGACTCCACGTAAAGTAGGCTTCTTCATTCCACGACATTGCAAGGGTATCGATTTTTACAGAGACCATTCAGCAGGCCGTCGCGTATATGTGATGGCTGAAGATTGAACAGTGCGAGGGTCCATGAGCCCCTGACTTTTCGCAGGTATGTGTCCGGCACTGAAGTAGCGGCATATTTCGATCTCGATGGGACCTTGCTCGACGCCAGTAGCGAGAAGACTTTGACTGGAGTATTATTGAAGCGTCGCCCTTGGAGATTTCCACTAACAATTTCCATGTGGTCAATACGATGTCTTGGCAGCCTGTTGATTGGAAGGACCTGGTATGATTCGGCAAGAAATCGCGGACATTTCACCCTTTCTTCGTGGAAAGAACTCAACCTCATGGCTGAGCAAATCGTAGAGACTCAACTCGCTAAGAAAGTCCCCCAAGAATCGATTGATAGGATTGCTTGGCATAAGGAACAAGGGCATCGAGTGGTGATTGTTTCAGCAACCATCGTTCCTATGGCAGAGGCGATGGGTAAGGTACTGGATGTTGATACTGTACATGCAAGCGGCCCAACATCTCGTGCTGGCAGATTAAGCGGCTCGGAAAAGGGCTGGAAGGTACCACGTAATAGGGGAAAGATTCCGATAGTTCAGAAAGATGCTGAAGAGAATGGACATGATTTGTCAAAATGTTGGGCTTACGGAAATTCACATGCAGATATTCATTTCATGACCATATGCGGTAATGCGATAGCAGTCAATCCTGATGCTAGACTCAGCAAACGTGCAGATCAGGAAGGATGGGAGAAGGTGTCTTGGAAGGTATAGCCACCTCAGTGAACCGTTTCGGTTAAAGTGGAGGGGCTGGTCGGCGGCTCACTGGACCCATGGTGTAGCCTGGATATCACTGGGGCTTGCGGAGCCTCAAACCCGTGTTCGAATCGCGGTGGGTCCGCTCATGATTCCGGGCAGTGTTCCGGTTCGAGAGATATAACGTCGAAAATCATCTCCACTGAGAAAAGAACGGCTCCATCAACCAATGATTGCACATTGCAACCAGCGAGTGATTCATCCCTTCGAACCTTTTCGAATGTGTATGGCCGTACATCTTCAACGGAGAGTAGACTTCCCGATGGTGGATTTGGCAGGCATCATGTATTACCCCCAATACTGGGATATCGCCCACCGTTTCTTCGAGGAATCCTGGAAGCATATCTGTGGTACTGAATACCATGTTATCCTCAATGAATGGAAACTCGGCTTCCCAGCAGTATCCAATGAGGCTTCCTTCAAGGCACCATTGAGATATGGAGATTTGATCAATTGTAAGATCTGGGTTTCCGAAGTAGGACGTACCAGTTGTAAGTGGGAATATCAGTTTGAGAATCAAGACGGATTACTAGTCTGGAGAGCATCAGTAACTACAGTCTGTGTAGATATGCAGACTATTGAACCAGAACCACTTCCCGACGGGTTGAAAGATGACCTACAGTCGTGTATTGAATGAGGGATAGTGATGAGTGACCTAGGCAGCATGCGCATTGAGAACGAATCTTCCGAACCACGCCTTATCGAAGCATCACAACCAAGTCTCGTCGCTCCAATAATTCCAGTAAGGCCAAATTCCACCATCCCAGTATTGATGGGATTGCTACTGGTATTGGGGGGCATTCTCCTTTTGTTCATGGGATATTCTGAGATTTCTAGACAGGGTGAGCCAAACCTTCCAGAGTATGAGGAGAGACAACTGGAACAGGGGTTCGCAACCAGCAATGTCACTGGTGATGATATTCAAGATTTACACGATGAGTTACGCCACGCCAAATATTACTGGTATCTTGGTTCTGGATTCATGCTCGGTGGGTTGTTGATGTTGGTTGGAGGCATTCAATTACTCAGGAAGAGGAGTATAGGTGCAAAACTTGGAGTGGGTGGGAACGCAATTGTGATCCTTTTCGCCCTGATATCATATGGAATATCAAGTGGACCAAGCAATGAACTTGGCTCGATGGTTTCAGTAACATACACCGGCCTTGCCTTTGTCTATGGAATATGTTCACTATGTTGTGGGATTTTTGCAGCCTTCCCGCTGATACACGCCTCTGGGAGAGCCGCTCTTGATCCCCACTTACAGGTGCCACGGGATTTGGGAACTTCTCTCGTCTTTGAGTCATCTCAAACTGAGGAAGAATGAAACTATTCTTCTTCCTGTGGCACTCCCCATTTCTTTGAGAGTGCTTTGTAAAGATCATCATCCATTTTAGCATTCCACCAATCACTGCCTTCCCAGATGGCGTATCTGCCTCTGATTCCACGCAGGTCCGCTCCTTCGAACTTACAGTTTCTGAAATTTGAGATATTGAGTCTTGCTTTACGTAGGTCCGCTCCTCTGAAGTCGCAGTTATCGAAAGCAGATTTCATCAGGTCAGCCTCTCTCATGCTGGCTCTGTTGAAGTTTGAATCAGAGAAGTCACCTTCCGTAAGGTCGGCTCTGATCAGAATAGCTCGCTGGAAGTCGCTGTTAGGATGTTTTCGTCCTCTGAGAATTGCTTCAGTTCTACCTTGGAATGACCAATCCAATGGTGCCCCATCCTTGGGAAGGGCTTCGTCCAATTCATCACCTCAGTTTCTTGAACGCTTGTCAAGGTGTGCTCTCCCTTCAGGCGTCAGGACTGCATATCGGTTCTTGTCATGAGCACTTGGTGGGATAATCAAGAATCCGCGCTCTCGCAATCGGTTGATGTAAAGAGATAAGTTTCCAGGTGCACCAATTCCTGCATCTTCAAACAGATCCATCATGACCCTAGGAGGTGAATCATTCACTCCTTCTACATCTCGTAGATAATGCAATGCCGCCAATACCTGATCGGGTCTTTTAGTTAGGTTACAATTGTCGAGCAAGGCTTTGAACGCAGTTCCACGTTCTGGAAGGCCACTACGTTTTGCAGCATCGACAGCTGCTGCAATGGCCTCCTCTCGCGCACTTCGCACCTTGGCCAATGCTGCTGACCAATCTTCTTCTTCACGGAGTTTGAGAATTTCAGCATCGACCTCTTGTTGAGCACCTGAAACATCAATTTCGATATCACCGACCTTGATGTGGATGCGACTTCTGGATTCAGTTTCCTTACTCATTTCCATCCCTTCGTGATGATGCCTCGACCCACGACCTTTCTTTAACGATTACTAAGGGTATCTTTCTTTTCCTCACAGTAACTATTAGGCATCTAACCTACTTTATAGATTCCACATATTAGACGTCGATTTTTCTGTATGCTAGTACTCAGTAGTATGTTTTTATACAAATATTAGTTTTTCACAAAAAAGAATTCGAGCGGGAGTAATCACACAAAATGAGTGATACAATAATCCCGATAATAGTATCAATAATGCCTAATTATTACTTGAAAGCCAATTGTCTCGTTAGCGCAAGCCACATGAGGAAGTCTGTTCGTCGGATGTCCGGGTGAATCCATGTCTGCTCCCAATCTGTCCGAGCCCGCGGCTAAAAAGCACGCTTTGAGCATCGCACTTCTGCTACTTGTCCCAACACTGTTACTTGCAATACCGGGGGCTGCAGATTCTGAAGGTGGTTCTGTGACAACTTTTGCGGGAGGTGGTTCAACAGATTCGGTTGAAACATCGGGGAATTCTTTCAATGTCAGCAGCAGTTTAGATTCACCGCGAAACATCACATATCAGACAGCAAGTTTTGAGATCGAATACAGTTCTGATGACCCATCGCCCGGACAATTATGGCTTGATATCAACATGGATGGAGATAATGAATGGGCTTGGGGAACAGGAGGTATCTCTGGAATGGGTTCAGTTGGACTTCAGACCGAATTCGATACTGGAGCAGATAACGATTCACACTCTATTTCTTCTGGAACCGTTGTTTCAAGTGGAGTGATTCTACCAGGGAATTCACAACTTCTTTCTTCACAGTTATCTGCTACCTTTACCCCAACAGTGGGAGGCGGACTATTCTCAATCGGTGAATTGCTCGATGTCGCAGTAGGGAATATTGATTCCGACCCGCTTCCAGAAATCATCTTCCTAAGTGATGAACCAAATGGTAACTCAAGTGCTAACAAGTCGATTGGATGGATGGAATGGGATTCCAACAGTTCTTCCTTCAGCAATGTCTCTTGGGCTGAAACTTGTTCTGCTGGGGGAGAATTGCGGCTTGGGGATGTG